>NZ_JBSGEL010000101.1:0-19603 GCF_053602875.1 Kitasatospora sp. NPDC004289
CATTCTCCTCCCGGGACGGCCCCGGGTCGCGCCCCCGGGACGGCCCCGGCCGGCACCCCCGGGACGGCCGCCCCCGCTCCCGGGACGGCCCGGAGTCGGCCCGGGCACCGGCGGTCTGCTGCTGGTGACGGTCGTCGAGGGCGGTCTGATCGTCTGCTGCGCCGTCTTCAACCCGCTGCACGCCACCTGGCGGCTGCGTCGGACCGCACCCGGCCACACCGTCCGGGTGCTCTCCGCCTGGTCGGTCACCACCCGCGCCGCGACCGCGTTCCTGACGGCCGGCTGGGGTGTGCTCGGCAGCGTGCTGGGCGTCCGGACGGCGCTCGGGCTGGCCGGTGCGCTGGTCCTCGCGACGCCGCTGCTGCTGTTCCCGCGGGGAATTCGGCGAGCCGTTTCTGTCAGTGCTCGGCCGTAAAGTGGAACCAACGCTGAAGGGAACGCCGGAAAGGCGCCCGAGTCGCGTTTCCAACGCACCGTCGAATTGGGGGATCCTCATGTCCGTCAGCAGGATCAAGCACAAGGTCAACCACGTCTCCCTGGTGGTCGACAAGTCGGGTTCGATGCACCAGCACGAGGCCCAACTGATCCGCGTGGTGGACGAGTTCGTGAAGGGCCTCCAGGAGGAGTCCGACCGGCTCGGGCACGAGACGCGCATCAGCCTCTACGCATTCGACCACGAGGTGCACAATCTCGTCTGGGACATGGACGTCAAGCACCTTCCCGCGCTCAAGGGCCTTTACCGGGTGGAGAACGGCGCGACCGCGCTGATCGAGGCCGCGGTGAAATCCGTGGACGACCTGAAGAACATCTGGGAGGGGTACGGCGAGCACTCCTTCCTCCAGGTCGTCGTCACCGACGGCGAGGAGAACGCGTCCGGATTCTCCGAGTCCGGGAAGATGCACGTCCGGCAGAAGGGCGGCACCGGCACCGCCGTGCTGCGCTCCTGGACGGAGCGGATCCACACCGCGATGGAGGAGCTCCCCGAGCACTGGACCTCCGCGATCCTGGTGCCCAACTCGCTGGCCAAGCGCACCGCCCAGGAGTACGGCTTCCCGGCGGGGAACATCGCGATCTGGGACGCCGACTCCACCCAGGGCGTCGAGGAGGCGATCGGCACCGTCAAGTCGGCCGCCACCAGCTTCCTGCGCGGCCGCGAGAAGGGCGTGCGCGGCACCAAGAACCTCTTCGCCATGGGCCAGGACCTCAAGGCCGCCGACGTCAGCGCGAACCTGGACGCCCTCGACGCGGGCAAGTACATCCTGGTCCCGGTCGACGAGCAGCTGCCGATCCGTCAGTTCGTCACGGCCGCCGGGCACCCGTACAAGACCGGCTGCGCCTACTACGAGCTCTCCAAGCGAGAGAAGATCCAGCCCCGCAAGCAGCTGGCGGTGGCGGAGAAGGACCCGACCACCGGCCGGATGACCGGACGGGTGTTCTCCGGCCCGGCCGCCCGCCGCCTGCTGGGCCTGCCCGCCACCGAGACGACCGTGAAGCCGGGCGACAACCCGAACTTCACCGTCTTCGTCCAGTCCACCTCGGTCAACCGCAAGCTGGTCCCGGGCACCAAGCTGCTCGTCATGCTGTAGCGGCTCGGTCCGGGCGGGTCCGTCCGGGTCTGGCCGGAGCCCGGTGCGGCTCGCTGGAGGTGCAGAGGTGCACCTCCAGCAGGCTGCGGCGGAGGATCCGGTGACGATCCGTCGCGGGGCGAGGCGGACACGGGGCGAGGCGGAGGTGACGACGAAGGCGGCCGAGGACCCTTGCCAGGAGGACTCGGGCTCGTCATCCTGGTCGCATCATCCACGGGGGGGCCAACGATGACCAACGTTTTCGTGCTGCGTTTGAACCGGAGACTCTGGACGAAGGTGGTCGCGTCGGCGGTGTTCGTCCTGGGCTGGTTCGTGTTCTGGCTGCTGGCCTTCGGGGTGTTCGAGGGCACCTTCTGGCTGCCGGCGGAGTTCACGGTGGCCGAGGTGCTGACCTACCTGTTCGTTCTCGGCTTCTTCTGGGGTCCGATGCTCGTGGTCGGTGGCGTCGGTCTGCCGGACGCCGTCCGGCCAGTGAGGATCACCGTCGAACCGGACGCGATCGTCCTGCGGACCCCGCTGCTGCGCAGCCGGAGGATCGGCTGGGACGCCGTCCAGCGGGTTGACGCCCTCGCATCGCGGACCGGTGTCTCGGCCTCGCAGCTCCTGGTCCTGGAGACCGCCACCACCCGCGCCGCGGCCATCGGCCGTCCCGGGCGTGCCTACCGGCGCCTGCTGGTCCTCACCCGGGGACGTCCCGACGCCCAAGGCCTGGCCTTCGACACCATGTACTACGCCTTCCACCCGCTGGACGTCCTCGCGGCCGTCCGGGCCGTCGCCCCGCCGACCGTCGGTACGGCGGACCACACCGGTACCACACCCCTGCCCGGGAGCATCCAGCTCTGGTGAGACCCGCTCCGGTGGTGTCCAGCGTGCGGTGGTGATCGACGGACGTCGATGCCGCATCGGGGCGGTGTGGTGGTGGAGGCGCGGGTTGATCCCGGCCGTGCGGTGCGGGTGGCGGGCCGTCAGGCGGTGGCCGCCGCCACGGCGGCGGAGAGCGAGGGGAGGTACGGGCCGGGCCAGTCGTCCTCGCGGGAGTGGGCGTCGTTGGCCGCCCAGTCGTCGGCGCGCAGCATCATCGCCGTCATGCCCTGCCCGCTCGCGCCGGTCAGCTCACCGCCCCCGCCGTCGCCGATGTAGAGGCAGTCCGCCGGTGCGGCGCCGACCGCCGCGGCGATCCGGCGGAACAGCTCCGGGGCCGGCTTGCGCAGCCCCTCCCGGCAGGAGAACACCACCGCGTCCACCAGGGGTGCCTGCGGCAACTCCGCCCAGAGATCCGCGAGTTCCACCGAGCAGTCGGTCAGTACGCCGGTCCGCAGCCCCAGGCCGCGCAGTCGCTCCAGGGTGTCGAGCGCGTCCTCGCGGAGGACGAAGAGCTCGCGCTGCGCGCCGAGCCGCGCCGCCACCGCCTCGGCCAGAGCCCGCTCGGACGGCTCCACTCCGCAGCGGCCGGCCAGGGTGCGGATCGTCTGCGGGAGATCGCCGAGGGCACCGGTGGCCCGCTCCGGGAAGGACGCGTCCAGAGCCCGCCGCCAGAGGTGCGGCGGGATGCCGAGCGGAGCGGCGCTGCGGGCCGCGTGCTCGTCCCAGACCGCGGTGGGAGTGCTCGGGGTGAGGGTGCCGAAGAAGTCGAAGACCACGGCCGAGAGGGGCATGGCCGGGACCCTACACGGTCCGTCAGCCCCGGTGCGGGGACGTGCCGTTCGGGAACACGGGCCGGGGTCAGGAGAGCGAGAAGCCCAGGTCGCGGACGATCGGGGTCATCGGGACGTAGAGGACCTGCCAGTAACAGGTGGTCGGGGTGGCGGTGGAGCGGGGCGGGCAGGTGACCGAGCTGGAGGAGCCGCCGGCCACCACGACGCCGCGGGCCTCCATGTCCTGTTCCGCGCCGTAGGGATTGGCGAGCACCGGTCCGCCGCTGTCGCCCTTGGCGACGATCGGGCGGTGGTCGCCGCCGCGCGACTCGGCCACGTCCACCGGCTTGGTGACGGAGCCGTCCGCGCCCTTGGCCTGGACGTCGACCGCCGTCACCTTCACGTCGCAGGTCCATCCGGTCTGGGCGCCGCTGAGGCAGACCAGGTCGCCGACGTTGTTGCGGCCCGGCCCGTACACCCGGCGGGAGGTGCCCCGGGTGTCGGACCAGGAGCCGTCGTACACCCGGCCGGAACCGTCGCCGTTGATGCCGACCAGGCCGACGTCGAAGCCCTCGTTGGCGGCGATCCGGTCGCCGACGTACCGGTCCGAGCCGTTGTAGTAGCGACCCGGGCCGCAGTGCGCGGCGGTGAGCACCACCTTGGCCGAGCCCTTCCAACCTGTGAACGCGGTGGAGCAGAACGCCGCCTTGTCGGTACGGACCTGGGAGCCCGCGTAGTAGGGCGAGTTGTCGCCCTGGCGCCCGCCGGAGAGCGGGACGGCGTGGCCGGCGGCCCGGACGGTCACCGGCAGGCCGGCCAGGGCGGCGGCCCGTTCGGCGAGGCTCGTCCGGGCGGTCTTCGCGTCGCGCTCGGCGGTGGCCGGATCGTGGGTGACGGTGATGCCGCTGCCGTCCTCGTTCGGCCCGGCCGAGGTCCAGGAGTCCGGCGCGGCCCGTCCGGTGAAGCGCTCGACCGCCGCCGTCATCTCGGCCCGGGAGTAGCGCCCGGTCCGCAGCTCCACGGCCAGCCCGGGCGGCGTCAGCCGGCTGACCAACTCGCGGATCTCGCCCGGCACTTCGCCCTTCCAGTAGACCTGGGCGCGCCCGGCCGCGGCATCGATCACGGTGCCCGCGTAGCCGCCGCTGCCGGGCAGGCCCGACTCGGCCCAGTCCTGCACCGCGTCGGTGGTGCGGTGGAGTTGACGCTGGGTCAGCGGATCGGCGGGCAGCAGCAGGGACTCGCCCGGCACCCGGACGCCGCCGGCCTCGTCGGGCTGGTCGGCGGCCGCACCGAGGGCCGCCACCGAGGCGGCGGCCAGGCCCAGGGCGAGCGTCACGCGGACGGGGCGCATCCCGTACTTCCTCTCAGCGGGGTGGCCCTCAGCGTAGGGGTGTGGGCACGGCCGACCGGCCTCCGCAGAGCGGAGATCACCCGGGTAGGCGTACGCCCCGCGCCGGGCGCCCCGCCCAGAACGCTGATGAAGAAACGGCCGGCCCGGTGGGCAAGTCCTTGCCGGGGCCGGCCCGTGCTGAGTTGGTGCCGACTCTGAGTGACCTGCGGCGGGCCGCCGGGCGGCTGGCCGAAGGTCAGCTCACGGGTTGGCCGAAAGCGGGGACAGCCCGTACGTGTACGCGCCACGATGGCCTGAGCAAGTCACGGTGCAGGATCGAGCAAGCCATGTGACAGGAGGGGCAGTCGTGGCAGTACGGTTCGTGGGGGTCGACCCGGACACCGGCACAGCGAACAGTCCGACCGTGTGGGTCGACGACGAGGACGGCGACATCATCATCCAGGGGTACACGGCGGACGCCGAGCTCTTGTCGAAGGTGTTGGAGGCCGGCCACGGGCCCGACCACGACAACACGATCCCCGGCCACGAGACGGTAGTCAGGATTCCACGCCGGATGGTGGCGCTTCTGAGGAAGGCGTGCGATGACGCAGAGCGAGTTTGACTTCATCGAACTCCTCAAGGGCGCGCAGGTCAGCGCAGTCCACCTTGAGATGCGTGACGCCTACGGAGTCTCCGACGAAGCCGAGGACTTCGAGCGGTGGCGTCAGACCGGCGAACGGGACGTTGACCCGGACTCGCACTACTGGGGTCCGTGGGTCGCCATCATCAGTGAGCTGGTTTTGCGCGGGGTATCCGTTCGTCGGGCCCGGATTGTCTCCAAGCCGGTGACGGACTACATCCGCTACGAGCACGCGGCTACTCAGGTCAACATCGATGCCGGTGAAGAGGTCCGCTGGTTGGCCCGTCGTCAAGCGTCGGACATCGCGCTTCCCGGGAACGACTTTTGGCTGATCGACGGTCAGGTCGTGCGCTTCGGGCACTTCTCCGGCGATGGCGAGTACCTGGGTGAGGACTTCACGACGGAGCCGGAGGTGGCGTCGCTGTGCGCGAACGCCTTCGAGCATGTCTGGCGTCGGGCTACGCCGCACGAGAAGTACTCCATCTGATCCGTCGAAAAGCTGAAGAGCTACCTCATGGCCATCTCCCCGTCTTCGAGCGCTCAAGCAGCCCGTGCGGCCGTCGCCGAGAGACTCCGGGACCTTCAGCGCGATGCCGGGATCACCGGTCATGAGGTAGCTCGTCGGACCGGCTTCAGCGAAGCGAAGGTCTCGCGCATCGCACACGCCAAGACGCCACCCTCGGACTCAGATATCCGAGCTTGGTGTTCGGCCTGTGGCGCGGAGGACCGGGCCGCGGACATCATCGCGGCAAGCCGTGCAGCGGACTCGATGTACATGGAGTGGAAGAAGGTCCACCGGGACGGGATGCGCCGGTCTCAGGAGGACTTCAAGTCTCTACTTCAGCGCACCTCCCTGTGTCGCATCTACGTCTCCAACGTCGCCCCTGGAATCCTTCAGACCCGCGAGTACGCCACGGCCCTGATGGGGGCCTTCACTGACTTCCAGGGCACTCCGAACGACGTCACGGATGCTGTGACCGCGCGGCTCGCACGCGGCAGGTTGCTGACCGAGGGCACGACTCGCTTCGCCATCGTTCTTGAGGAGACGGTCCTCCGCTACCCGTTCGGCGATCGGCCGGCGATGCTGGCACAGCTTGCTCGCTTCGTGGAAGTCATGAAGCTTCCCCGCGTGAGTCTGGGCATCATCCCGTTCGCCGCGCCCCGAAAGATGTGGCCCCTCGAAGCGTTCACGATGCTGGACGACGAGCAGGTCATCGCCGAGACGTTGTCAGCCAACCTCACGATCACCGCGCCCAGCGAGATCGCCCTGTACGGGAAGGCATTCAAGACCCTGTCCTCGATGGCCGTACACGGCGAGGCCGCACGTGGGCTGGTCAGAGAGGCTGTCGTCTCTCTCGGGTGATTCCATGCAAGACCGTGCAAGATGATGGAACCCTCCTCCTCGCTACCCCTAGCTTCTAGGTCGTGACCGAGCGTCCAGCGGCAGAGGAGGGATCACATGGCCATGACCGCGCAAGCAGCATTCACGGCAGGCGACTTGGTGCCCTCCCGGCCCGAGGTCATCGAAGCAAGGACGCAGCTCTTCTCGCTGCCCTGCCTTCTGGCTTCGGCCGGCGCGGCGAGGACCAAGGTCTCCGAGACGCTGAGCGCCTGGGGCTTCAGGTCCGTGCACGATGCGGCCTGGGTGGCCTGCGAGTTGGTCACGAACTCCATCAAGACAGGTTGCTTGACCAAGCTAGGGCTCGGCGTACAGCTTCTTCGCCCGGACTGCATACGGATACATGTCCGTGACGGCTCCCGCGCGCTTCCGGGACGCATCATCACCGACGACCGTAACCCCTTCGTCGTGTCGGGCCGCGGCCTTCAGGTGGTCGACGCTCTGTCGCTCCAGTGGGGCTGCAACTTGGAGCCGTACGGAAAAAACACGTACGCCGATCTCAATCTTCGCTGACTGGACACCTGACCCAGCGCCAGTGTGCCCGGAGGTAGCCATGGCTCAGAAGTACGGCGCCGCCCAATCCCGGATGACCCTCCAGGTGTACCGGGTTTCCCCGGACGGACACAGGACGGACATCTCGGGGGACGAGTTCATCGAGGGCGAGGACCTCTGGGCAGTCGTTGCCGACCGAGAGGGAGCCGCCTTGGTTCACCTGGAGGCGGACCAGATCACCAGCCGAATGTCCCGGATGCCGGAGCGGGAGACCAGGTGACGGAGTCTCGGGTGCCCCGGAAGACTTCCGGGGCACCCGAACGACGCCTATCGAGATCGGGGCCCTTCTGCTTGCCGGATTGGCCGTCGGAGGGCTCCACCTGGCCCTCAGATGCTGGACCGCTGAACAAGGAGAGCCGAGTGGCTGGCTTCGACGCCGCCCCGGCCAGAGACCGGCTACTCCCGCCCCATCAAGGCCCGCAGTAATCCGCTGAACTCCCGCTCCAGCCCGTGACGTTCGCAGGCTCCCCTGCCAGTGACCCCGGGTTGGAGCGGGCACCAAGGCACCCTCGGGGAGAGGACGGCACCACCATGCACAAGTTGATTGGCAGCCGGTTCCTGGACGATCACCTGATCGTCCTTCCCGGCAGTACGGCCGGGATGAAGGTCCCGACAAGCCAGTTCGAGGAACTGGAGTGCACGACGGCGGCGGGCTTGCCCGCCCCGGCCTGGCTGTTGAAGGCGGCGCGGCAGCGTTGGGCCATGGAGCTGGCGCCGGGCCGACCGGCGGCGGAGTACCTGCTGATGAGGGCGAAGACCGATCCGCAGTACAGCCGGGCGTCGTGGGAGATCAACCTCGGCTGCAACTACGACTGCGAGCACTGCTACCTCGGCGAGAAGAAGTTCGAGGGCCTGCCAATGGCGGGCAAGGAGCAGCTCCTGCGCACCATGCAGGAGGCTGGGGTGCTGTGGCTTCAGATCACCGGCGGTGAGCCGACGGTGGACCGGGACTTCGTGGACTCCTACACCCTGGCCAACGAGCTCGGCATGATGGTGACGGTCTCCACCAACGGCTCCCGGCTGTGGCAGCCGAAGATCCTGGACGCGCTGACCAGGATGCCGGCCTACCGGGTGGTGGTCAGCGTCTACGGCGCGAGTGCCGCCAGCTACGACGGGCTGACCCGCCGCAAGGGCTCCTTCGCCACCTTCCAGAAGGGCATGGCGGCGGCCTTGGAAGCCGCCATCCCGATGCGCCTCAACCTGGTGGTCACCGAGCACTCCGCCAACGAGGAAGCGGCCATGGTCGCCATGGCGGAGAACTGGGGCCTGGAGCACAACTCCTACGTCAACATGGCCCCGACGATCTACGGCGGCGCCGAGAGCCTCCCGGCCCAGTCGGCCAAGCACCTGCGCCAGCGCAAGGTGTTCTCCGGCTGCAACGCGGGCCACACCTTCTTCCACTCCGACCCGTACGGTGCCGCCTCGATCTGCAAGGTGGGGCGCGACCCGAACGTGGACCTGATCGCCGAAGGCGTGGACGGGCTGCGCAAGCTCGGCGCCATCGCCGATTCCCTCATGCTTCGCACCGGTGGGTGTTCCGGCTGTCAGCTGTCCGGCTCCTGCGGAGTCTGCCGGCCGATGGCCAAGCTCTACCAGGAGGCGAAGGCACCACTGGCAAGTTACTGCCAGCACGGCCGACCCCGGGAGGAGGTGTCCGCATGAACCCCACTGCCCTGATCCAGCTCGGCACGACCCGCACCGGCGTCAACGAGATCGAGCTCGTTGACGACCTGGACGTGCTCGCCGAGTCCACGAAGTGCTCCTGCAACGCAGGCGACGACAACCCGTTCTAGCGATCGGTGCAACCCGGCAGGCCCTGTCACCGGGGCCTGCCGGCCACCAGTAAGTAGCCTTCCACACATGCGATTTGACTGGGACTGGCTGAGTACAGCCATGACCGTGCCCTACGTGCCGACCCTGGGCCCCGTCCACCCGCGCAGTCTGACCCCGCAGTTGTTCGCGGACGTGGTCGCGATGGCCGGAAGCAGGGGCGCGTTCCTGCCGTACGACAAGGACAAGCGGTGGTCCGCCACCAAGCAGGAGGAACTCCTCCTGCTCGACCTGGTGCACCGGCCCGACGTGGTGCTGATCCCCACCATCACTCACCAGGGCAACGGGCTTGTCAAGGTCCACGTCTACGGGGACCGGAGCGAGGGGATCGGCCAGGCCGCCGAGCTCGCGGCCAAACTGGCCACGACCCACGGAGCCGTCTCAGCGCGCATGGTGAGCTTCCTGCCACCGGAGACGACGGCCACCGGCGGCACCTGCACCCGGATACAGCTCCGCGAGTTCACGGCCGACCACCCCACAGTGCCGGTGCCCGAGATCAGCAGTCTCGACACTCACACCCCAGCAGTGCAGGCCACCTTCACGCTCTTCGCCGACAAGATGGCGGGCGAGGGCTTCAAATTCCTTCACGGACAGATGAAGTCCCGCGCTGTTGGTCCTGTACTGGTCGCCGTCGAGCACGGCCAAGTCTGCGGCGCCATCGGCCCGATGGAGACGCTGCTCGACAACCGGGGTAGCCTCCGGCTGCTCCCGCAGTACTTCGCGGTGCTGCCGGAGCGCCGAGGGCAAGGACACGGCCGACGACTCTGGCGCGCGGCCATGAGATGGGGAGCCCTCAACGGCGCCACCTACCAGCTGCTCCAGACCGAAGTTGGCGGGGCCTCAGACGTGCTCTGCCAGGCCGAAGGACTGCGAAACCTCGGCTTCGTCCGGATCGAGGCGATCTGACCAGATGTCAAGGGACAGTGCAGCCGACTGGCCCCAGACGCAGCGCCGCCCTCACCGGCCACACCGGCGCGGTGGGCGCGGCAACGGCCTTCACCGCCGCCGACGGCTCGCCTGCCCCGTCATACATCCGAAGCCGAGGGGCTGTTGCGGATGCCTGACCAGAGGGCCACGGCCCTGAAGGTCGCGGCGATTTCATCGCTCTTGCGTCCCTCGGCGAGGAGGACCAGGCCGATGTCCTGCTTCGCTGGAGCGCGCCACCCCTCCTTGAGCACCCGACCCGTCGGACAGCGTCCCCCGGGCCGTAGCCACCGTCGGCCAGCACGTGCGCGCAGGTGATCAGCAGGGTGTCGGTGGCCAGGAAGCTCGTACCCAGCATCGCTCCGTCGGGATCGCGGACCTGGGCGACCGCGGCGATCAGTACATCGGGTGCGAGGGACTCCTGGACGTCGTCACCGGGTCAGACCGCCGACACTGAGATTGGCGAGCAGGAACGAGCCGTCACGGTCCAACGGCACCCGGGCTCACTGTCGCCCCGTCAGATCCCCCTGCCGGCAAGGCCCACGGCGAGCACAGCGACGAGGCATTCGCCGTGCGGCGGGGGCAGGGAAGGAACGGAGAGAACCGGTACCGAACGCCGGGCCGTGCGGTCGGCCACGGGGCCGGGCCGTGGATCAGTGCTCACCCGGAGCGGCGGTCCGGTCGGCCGGCTCGGCGGTGACCTGGCTCAGCAGGACTGTCGGTGACGGCATGACGGCGTACCAGGTGTTGGCGGTCTCGTCGGCGGCCGGGGCCCAGGCCGCCACCACGGGGAGTTCACAGTGCTCGCCGGCCTCCAGCGGGGGCAGCGTCCAGGACATGCCATTGGGGGAGTGGTAGTCCACGCCCCACCCGCTGAACGAGTACCGGTACACCTCCTCCATCAGCGCGGCCCACCGGGGCGGTACTTCTCCCGTCCCGGCGGCGCAGCAGATCGCCTCCTCGTCGTTGCCCCCGATGGTGAGCCGGGTGGTCGCGTCCTCCACCGTGACGGCAGCCAGCGCCTGCCCCCCGTCGTACCCTCCGTCGGCACCGTCCGGAAGCGGCACGGGGAGCCGCGCCGAGAACTGCACCCGCCGGAGCGGCGCGAGGGCGTCGATCCGCCAGACTGCCGCGCGGCAGCCGGTCAGGGGGCCCCAGTTGGTGGGGTCCAGCTCGGGGTCGTACGGGGTCAGCAGCAGCTCGACGTGGGCCTCGGACGTCACCCAGCGGGCGAGCGTACGGTCGGCGGGCAGCTGGAACAGCTCGTCGGGCTGCGACGGGAGGACGGCGGTACCGACCGAGGTGGCGAAGGTCAACGGGCCGAACGGCGTCTCGATGGCGGGCTGTTCGGCGGAACGCAGGCGGGTGCGCGGGACGGTGGGGAGCAGCACCGCCTCAGCGTACTGTGCCCCCCGGTGGGCCGTGAGCCGACGGATTGTCCCGATGTGCGACGTCGCGACCGAACGACTCTCGACAGTTCCAACGGCTGGACGGTGGCGGGTCGTTCCCGATCCGGATGTGACGTTTCGCCCAGCCTGTCGGTCTGTCACAGGACTGGCCGGCCACCCCATACTCCTTCACCTGACGAACTGACAGGCGAAGGAGCGGGATGAGCACAGCGGCAGCGGCAGGGACCTGGAAGCTCGGGGACCTGGAGGTGAACCGTGTCGGCTACGGCGCGATGCGGCTGACCGGCAACGGCATGATGGGCAACTCCGACGACACGCCGATCGACCGTGACGCCGCCGTCCGACTGCTGCACAGCGCGTTCGAAGAGGGCGTCAACCACGTCGACACGGCCGCCTTCTACTTCGCCCCGCTGCGGTCCGCGAACGAGCTGATCAACCGGGCACTGGCGTCCTGGCACGACGAGGTGGTCGTGGTGACCAAGGTCGGCCCGGGGCGCGACCCGTCCGGGGAGTGGTTCACCATGGCCCGGCCCGACCAACTGCGCGGCCAGGTCGAGGACAACCTGCGCCAGCTCGGCCGGGACCACCTGGACGTGGTCAACCTACGCCGCAACGGGCCCGAGATGGCCTCCGTCGCCGAGCACTTCGGCGCCCTCGCCGAGCTGCGCGAGGCTGGTCTGGTCCGGCACCTGGGGCTCTCCAACGTCCGGCCGGAGCACGTTGCCGAGGCCCTGGCGATCGCGCCCGTGGTCTGCGTGCAGAACTCCTACGGTCTGGACTGGCGTCGCGCCGACGAGAGCGGACTGGTGGACCTGTGCCGAGAACAGGGCATCGCGTTCGTTCCGTTCTTCGCCGTCTCCGGCCTGCGGCGAGAGGCGGCCGCCGGTCAGGAGCAGGACGCGCGGGTCCGCACGGTCGCCCGGGCCCACGGTGCGACGCCGGCCCAGGTGCGGCTCGCCTGGACCCTCCACCGTGGTCCGCACGTGCTGGCCATTCCCGGGACCAGGAACCCGGCGCACCTCGCCGAGAACATCGCCGCCGGAGCCCTGCGCCTGACGGAGGAGGACCGGGCCCTGCTCGACGGGCCGGGCGGGGCCACCGCCTCGGCGGGAGCTCGACAGAAGAGTGTCACCAGCGGGGGCTGAGGCGCGGACCGCGGTCAGGCCTGCCGGGGCCCGGGCAGGGCCGGCAGGTCGAGGGTGGCGTGGAGGCCGCCGGCGGGGTTCGGGGTGAGGTGGAGGGTGCCGTGATGGGCGGTGGTGACGGCGCTGACGATGGTGAGGCCCAGGCCGTGGCCGCGGCGGGTGGGGTCGGTGCCGGTGGTGCGGCCGCGGGCCCGGAGGAAGGGTTCGGTGAGGGTGGCCACGGTCTCGGGGGTGAGCGAGGGGCCGGTGTTGGTGACGGTCAGTCGGACGTGGGTGGGGTCGGAGGGGTGGGGGCCGGTGGTGAGGGTGACGGTGCCGCCGGTGGGGTGGTTGTGGCGCAGGGCGTTCTGCAGGAGGTTGAGGGCGGCCTGACGGAGCAGCACCGGGTTGCCGGTGGTGGGTGCGGGGTCGAGCGTGGCGGTGATGGTGATGCCGTGGGCGGTGGCCTCGGCGCGGACGGTGGCCAGGGCCTCGCGGGTGGCGGTGGCCAGGTCGGTGGGGGTCAACTCGGGTGGGGACTCGTCGAGTTCGGCGAGGGCGAGCAGGGCCTCGGTGATCTCGATGCCGCGCTGGTTGGTGTCCTGGAGGCGGGTGACCAGCCGTCCCCAGTCCTGGCCGTCCGGGTCGGCCGCGGCGACCTGGAGCATGGTGCGGCTGATGGCCAGCGGGGTGCGCAGCTCGTGCGAGGCGTTGGCGGCGAAGCGCTGCCGGGCCTCGAAGGAGTGCTGGAGGCGCTCCAGCATCTCGTCGAAGGCGTCGGCGAGTTCGGTGAACTCGTCGCGCGGCCCGGTGAGGGCGACCCGGTGGCCGAGCGCCCCGTAGGCGGCGCGGCGGGCCGCACCGGTGAGGTCCTTGAGCGGCCGCAGCACCCGCCCGGCGATGAACCAGCCGCCGACCAGGCCGACCGCGGTCATCAGGGCGAGGGCGTAACCACCGGCCACCAGGAGGGTGGTGAGGATCTGCTGGCGGGACGGCGCGTCCGAGCGGTAGCGCGGGTTGGAGGAGGTCAGCGGGTAGTTCGGGACGTACTTCATGCCGACGTAGATGACGGCGAGGGAGAGCGTCCCGGCGGCCAGGGTGAAGAGGGTGTAACTGAGCGTCAGACGCATTCGGGCGGTCAGGCGCCGGGGCCGGGGCGCGGTGGCGGCGGGACGGTTCACTCGGTGCCGTCCTCGGGCTCGGGCTCGCCGAAGCGGTAGCCGACGCCGGGGACGGTGTGGATCACCCAGGGGTGGCCGAGGCGCTTGCGCAGGCCGGAGATGGTGATCCGGACGGCGTTGGTGAACGGGTCGGCGTTCTCGTCCCAGGCCCGCTCCAGCAGGTCCTCGGAACTGATCACCCCGCCCCGGGCCGCCATCAGCACCTCCAGCACGGCGAACTGCTTGCGGGAGAGCGCGACGTAGCGCCCGTCGCGGTAGACCTCGCGGCGGAACGGGTCCAGCCGCAGCCCGGACTGCTCCAGCACGGGCGGTGCGGACTCGGCCGGGCGGCGGGCCAGGGCGCGCAGCCGGACGACGAGTTCGGGCAGGTCGAAGGGCTTGGTGAGGTAGTCGTCGGCGCCGAGCTCGAAGCCGCCGACCTTGTCGCCCAGCCGGGCGGCGGCGGTGAGCATCAGCACCCGGCAGCCGAGGCCGCGCTCCACGACGATCCGGCAGACCTCGTCCCCGTGGGTGCCGGGGATGTCGCGGTCGAGGACGACCACGTCGTACGCGTGCACGGCGAGCCGTTCCAACGCGGCGTCGCCGTCGCCGACCACGTCGGCCGCGATCGCCTCCAGGCGCAGCCCGGCTTGGACCGCCTCGGCGAGGTAGAGCTCGTCCTCGACCACCAGGACCCGCACGTGCCGTTCTCCCGTCTGCGCTGCCCACGTTCCCCTGCGGGCTCCATTGGACCTCATCGGACGTATCGAAAACGTATCGGCCCGCTGGAGGGGTTCGGGGGTGGGTCGGGGAGGGCGTGGGCGAGGGTGAGGGGTGGGAGGAGGCGTATCGAAAACGTATCGGCCCGCGCGTACGTCCTCATAACACCCGCTCCCGTCGAATGGCTCCGGCAACGCAGGCGGACGAGGACGGGAGTACGGGATGGGTGGCAGGCGTCGGTTGGTGGTGGGGGCCGTGGCGTTGGCGGTGCTGAGCACCGTTGGGGTGTGGGTGGCCGGTTCGGGGGCGGCGGGGTTCCGTGGGATCGCGGCCATGGTCGGCGGCGGGTCGTCCGGGCCGGAGGACGGGGCGGTCCCGGCGGGGACGAGGTTGAGCCCGTTCGACGACGGTGCCCCGGCGGTCGGGAAGCTGGACGCCGCCTTGCTGGCCGCGCTGCGGAAGGCGGCCACCGACGCCCGGGCGAAGGGCATCGAGGTGGGCGTCACCTCGGGCTGGCGCAGCCGCGACTACCAGCAGGGGCTGCTGGACCGTGCGGTGGTGGAGCACGGGAGCCTGGACCGGGCCCGACGGTTCGTCAACACCCCGGACTCCTCGACCCACGTGGCGGGCAAGGCGGTGGATGTCGGGCCGACCGACGCCGCGTACTGGATGGCCCAGTACGGCCCCAAGTACGGGCTGTGCCAGGTCTACTCGAACGAGGTCTGGCACTACGAACTGCTCACCACCCCGGGCGGGACCTGCCCGGACAAGCTTCCGAACGCCGCCGGATGAGCGCGGGCACGGCGGAGGCGGAGGCGGAGGCGGCGCCGCCTCCGGTGCGGGCAGTGCGGGCCCGGCCGGCGCGGTGGCGTCGAGGGCTCGTCCCGGCGGGGCTGGGGGTGGTGACGGCGCTCGCGCTGGCGGGGCACCGGTGGTTGCCGGACCTCGGGCTCGGGCTGCGGAGTCTGTGGGAGAGCGTGCTGCCGTGGAGCGCGGTGGTGGCGGTGGGGCTGCTGGGGTGGGCCGCGCTGCGGCGGGCGCCGTCGGCGGCCTGCGCGGGCGGGGTGGTGGCGGTGGTCTGGGTGGTGATGTTCGGGCCGTTGCTGACGGCGGGTCAGGCGGTGGCGGGCGGCGAGGGTCTGACGGTGGTCACCCACAACGTGGCGGCCGACAACCGGGATCCGGCCGGGACCGCCCGCACCCTGCTGGCGGCCCGTCCGGACCTGGTGGCCCTGGAGGAGGTCACCGACGCCACCTGGCCGGCCTACCGGGACGCGCTCGGCGCCGAGCTGCCGCACCACATCCGCTCCGGCACCGTCGCCCTGTGGAGCCGCCACCCGCTGGCGGAGGCCGGCCGGCTGGTCATCGACCCCGGCTGGAACCGCTCGCTCCGGGCCGAAGTCCGCACCCCCTTCGGGCCGTTGGCGGTCTACGTGGCCCACCTGAACTCCGTCCGCCCGCACCTCACGGGCTTCACCACCGGCCACCGCGACGGCAACCTGAGGGCCCTCGGCCGTGCGGTGGCGGCCGAGCCGCTGACGCGGGTGGTGGTGCTGGGCGACCTCAACACCGCACCGGACGACCACGCCCTGGCCCCGCTCACCGAGCACCTCGGCCTGGCCCGTACGGGTTTCGGCTTCACCTGGCCCGCCGCCTTCCCGTTTACCCGCATCGACCATGTGCTGACCCGGGGCCTGTCCGCCGACACCTGGACCCTCCCCGCCACCGCCAGCGACCACCTGCCGCTGGCGGGGCGGCTCCGGCCGTAGCGCGACATCCGGGTGACGTGCCGTCAGGGTGCGGACGGCGCCGCTCCGTTGAGATGGGCCACGCCGCCCTCGCGGCAGCCGCCGGGCGGTGGGCAGAGGTGGACGGTGACGGACTGGCCGTTCTCGGGGAGGTGGATGCCGTAGGAGGCGAAGGTGGCGTAGCGTCCGCCGCCGAGGTCGACCGCCCGGCTGTGGAGGGGGCCGAGGAGGTGGTCGGTGCCGGTGGCGTAGAGGCCGTCGACGCGGCCGGGGAAGACGGCGAAGGCGTAGGAGTCGTGCCCCGGGGTCTGGTCGGCGGGCGCGGGCTGCTCGGTGGCCAGACCGTCGATCGGGCCGCGCCCGATCCCGCGGTCGCCCGAGGGGTCGATGACCACCCAGCAGACGTCGACGTCGTCGACCAGCCAGAAGGCCACCACGTACCGGTGCTCCCGGTCGTCGGAGTCGAGCACGCCCAGCGTCGCCGGGGTCGGTGCCGGGCACCGCGTGGGCGGAGGGACGGAGGCCACGGCCTCCAGGATCCAGGCGGCCGAGGCCGGTGCCGGTTCGGGCAGGAGCACCCGGTGGCGGTCGGGCCCGTCGTCGCCGGACGGACCGCAGGCGGCGGTGGCCGCCAGCAGTGCCGCGGCGCACAGGGCAACCAGCTTTCGTCCCATCGCTTACCCCCGTAGCGAGAACCGGTCGTGGGGGGAGTTCTGCCCGCCGGAGGTGACCGGACGGCTACGGGGACGTCCCGGAACGGTTGCAGTGATGGTCACCGGGAGTGACGGGAGGAGGCGGACGGTGCCGTCACCCCAAGGGTGGTTTCGCTGAGTAGCCGGGACGGGGTGACACTGGGTGGTGGGGGCGGCCCCGAAGTGAAGAGGCTCCGTCATGAGCAGTCGGCTCCGCCGCACGGGTGCGGCAGCGGCAGTGGTTACCTTCGGTCTCGGTCTCGGTCTCAGTGCCTGCGGCGAGGCCAAGCAGTCCACCGGGGGAGGAGGTTCCTCGGCGAGCGGCGGCCAGGTCAGGATCGGACTGCTGCTGCCGGAGACCAAGACCACCCGGTACGAGCAGTTCGACCGGCCGCTGATCGAGCAGAAGATCAAGGAACTGGCCCCACAGGCCCAGATCGACTACTACAACGCCAACGAGAACGCGACGACCCAGCAGACCCAGGTGGACACCGCCCTGACCAAGGGCGACAAGGTGCTGATCCTGGACGCGGTGGACGCCAAGGCGATCCAGTCCTCGGTGCAGAAGGCGCACGACGCGGGCGTGAAGGTGATCGCCTACGACAGGCTGGCCCAGGGGCCGGTGGACGCCTACGTCTCCTTCGACAACCGCAAGGTCGGCGAGCTCCAGGGCCAGGCCCTGGTGACGGCCGTCGGGGACAAGGCCGGCGCCGGGTCGATCGTGATGATCAACGGTTCGCCCACCGACCCGAACGCCGCCGACTTCAAGGCCGGTGCGCACAGCGCGATCGACGGCAAGCTGAAGGTCGGCAAGGAGTACGACACGCCCAACTGGGACCCGAACAACGCCAACCAGGAGGCCGCCGCGGCGATCACCGCGATCGGCGGCTCCAACGTGGTCGGCGTCTACTCGGCCAACGACGGCATGGCCGCCGGCATCGCGACCGCCCTCAAGGCGGCCGGCCTGAGCGTGCCGCTGACCGGCCAGGACGCCCAACTCGACGCCGTCCAGCGGATCCTGGCGGGCACCCAGACCATGTCGATCTACAAGCCCTTCAAGCCCGAGACGGACAAGGCCGCGCAGCTGGCCGTCGACTTCGCCCAGGGGAAGACCCCGGACGCCGCGCTGCTGCCCGTCCAGGTCACCAACGGCAGCGGCAACCAGGTGAAGGCCGACCTGATCACCCCGGTCGTGCTGACCAAGGACAACATCAAGACCACCGTGGTCGCGGACGGCCTCTACTCCGTCGACAAGATCTGCACCCCCGACTACGCCGCCGCCTGCAAGGCAGCCGGCCTCCAGTAGGGGACGGGCCGTCATGACGGGCGAGACCGTACTGGCCCTGCGCGAGGTCTCCAAGCGGTTCGGCGCCGTGCAGGCGCTGACCGACATCGAGCTCGAGGTCGGGGCGGGGGAGGTGGTGGCCCTGGTCGGGGACAACGGGGCCGGGAAGTCCACGCTGGTCAAGGCGATCGCCGGGGTGCACCAGCCGGACCACGGGCGGATCGAGTGGCAGGGGCGCCCGGTCGCCATCCACCGACCGCAGGACGCCCAGCACCTGGGCATCGCCACCGTGTACCAGGACCTGGCGCTGTGCGACAACCTCGACGTGGTCGGCAACCTCTTCCTCGGCCGCGAGCTGCGGCGCTTCACGATCCTGGACGAGGTGGCCATGGAGCAGCGCTCGCGGGCGCTGCTGGACACCCTGTCCATCCGGATCCCCAGCGTGCGGATCCCGGTCGCCTCGCTCTCCGGCGGCCAGCGCCAAGTGGTCGCCATCGCCCGGGCGTTGATCGGCTCGCCGAAGGTGGTGCTGCTGGACGAGCCGACCGCCGCGCTCGGCGTGGAGCAGACCGCGCAGGTGCTGGACCTGGTCGAGCGGCTGCGCGAGCAGGGCCTGGGCGTGGTGCTGATCAGCCACAACATGGCGGACGTGATGGCGGTGGCGGACACCGTGGCGGTGCTGCGGCTGGGCCGCAACAACGGTGTCTTCGACCGCCGTTCGACCACCCGGGAAGAGATCATCTCGGCCATCACCGGCGCCACCGACAACGCGGTGACCCGCCGGCAGGCCCGTGGCACGGAGGGCTCGCCATGAACGGGCAGACTCCCGGCGGTGGCCGTGAGCGCCGCCCGCTCCCCGAGGACCGGATGCCCAAGGGCGGCGTCAACGCACCCGTCCCGGTCGCACCGAACGCCACCCCCGCGACCGACCCCCGGCTGATCGTGCGTCAGGAGGGCCTGCGCGGCTACCTGGGCGAGTTCCGGCGGCGGCTGCACAGCGGCGAGCTGGGCTCGCTGCCGGTGGTGCTGGCGCTGGTGGTGATCTGGGCCGTCTTCGGCAGCCTGGACTCCAGCTTCCTGTCCGCCCAGAACCTCTCCAACCTCTCGCAGCAGATCGTCGGCACCGGGATGATCGCGATCGGCGTGGTCTTCGTGCTGCTGCTGGGCGAGATCGACCTGTCGGTCGGCTCGGTCAGCGGCCTGTGCGCGGCGATCTTCGCCGTCCTGAACGTCACCCACGGGGTCAACGCCTGGGTGGCGATGCTGGTCGCCATCGCCGGCGGCACCGTGGTCGGCGTGGTCCAGGGCCTGTTCTTCGCCAAGGTCGGGGTCCCCGCCTTCGTGGTCACCCTGGCCGGAAACCTCGGCTGGAACGGCGCGATGCTGCAGATCCTCGGTGCCAGCGGCACCGTCAACCTCTCCGGGAACGACATCGTCTCCCGGCTCTACAGCACCATCTACGGCCAGCAGGCCGCCGCCTACGGGGCGGCGGCCGTCGCCGTGCTGCTCTTCCTGGGCGCCTCGCTGCTGGAGGCCCGCCGTCGCCGCGGCGCCGGCGTGCCCTCGCGGC
>NZ_JBSGEL010000102.1:0-19223 GCF_053602875.1 Kitasatospora sp. NPDC004289
CGGTCCGCCCCTGATCCGGAAGGACCAGCCGATGCCCCGTCCGACCATGCCCATCAAGCCCGTCCACGCCGATAGCACCCACTGCACCCACCACGCCGCGGTGCCACGGCGCCTGCGCGGCCTCGAAGGCGTACGCGCGGGCCCAGGCCTCCGGTTCCGGCAGCGCCCCCACCTCCCGCCAGCGCCGGCCGGCCGCCGAGAGGGCCAGGTGCACCGCGTGCAGGGCGCGGTGGCGGCAGGCGGTGAGCAGGAAGGTCTGCTGCACCAGGCGGAGGTGGGTGAGCGCGCAGAACTGCTCGAACCCCTCCGGGCGCGGCTCCGTCAGGGCGCCCGGCAGGCCGCCTGCGACGGGCACGGGTGCCGGGGTGGGCTCCGGCGCGCTCCCGGTGCCGGTCTCCGGCTCGGCAGCGGCGTCACCGTCACTGCCGTCGACACCACCGCCGACGTCAGCGGCGACGGCGGGAGCCGGGGCGAGCCGGGCGGCGACGGCGACGGCCTCCGCCCGGGTGTGCACGCCGAGCTTGCGCATCGCCCGGTGCAGGTGGGTGCGCGCCGTGCCGGTGGAGACGCCGAGGGCCTCGGCGATGGTCCTGGTGTCCCGGCCGGAGGCCAGCAGGGCGAGGGCCTGGGCCTCACGGGGCGTCAGCAGGCGGAGCAGCCGGTCCGGGTCGGCCTGCGGACGGGCGGGTGCCGGGGAGGTCACCGCGCCCCCCGGGGCGGGCGGTCGGGCTGGCGTCGAGCCGGGACTGGGCACATGAAGTGATAATCCGGGACACGGCGGAGCTTTGCCTCTTCACGGGGCACAACGGGTGATCTTGGGAGCATGAGGCCCATGACGCAGCTGATGGGCCGTCCGATCCTGGGCCTGCCGGGCGAACTGGGAGTCCGCCCCTTCCTCGCCGACCTGCTGGCCGGAGTCCGCACCGCGCTGCTCACCCTGGCCCTGGTGGCCGTGCCGGTGCTGGCCCTCTGGGTGGTCACCCCGTACGCGGACGACACCGCCGCCGGGGCCGGGCGGGTGGCGGGCGCGCTCTGGCTGCTCGGGCACGGGGCACCGCTCGCCCGCGGTCCGGCCGGCGTTCCGCTGACCCTCACCCCGCTGCTGCCCACCGTGGTCACGGCCGTGCTGCTGGTCCGTACGGGGCAGCGCCTGGGGCGGCGCGAGCGCCTGCACTGGCGCGCGCCGTTGGCCGTGTGCGCCGGGTACCTGACGGTGGCCCTGGCCGCGGTGGCCCACTGCTCGGGGGAGGGGGAGCTGCGGGCCCGCCCGCTTCCCGATCTGGCGGCGGTCGCGCTCCTGGTGGCCGTCTCGCTCGGGGTCGGGGTCGGCTCGGTGGACGGCCGGCTGCGGCTGCCCGCCCGCCTCGTGCTTCCGGAGCGGTGGAGGGAGCGGGTGCCGGCCATGGCCAGGCCCACGGGCGGTGGGCCCGCCGTGCTGCGGGCCGCCGGGGCGGGCGTGCTCGGCCTGGTCGGGGCGGGCGCGGCGGTGTTCGGCGGGACGGTGCTGCTCGGGCTGGGTGCGGCGGGACGGTCGGCGGCGGACTTCGGCGGCGGGCCCGCGACGGTCGGCGGGTTGGCGCTGGCCTGCGCGCTGTTGGTGCCCAACGCCGTGCTCTGGGCGGCGTGCTACGCACTCGGCCCCGGTTTCGCGGTCGGAACGGGGACGGTGGTCGCGCCGCTCGGGGCCCGGGTCGGTGAGATGCCGGACTTCCCGCTGTTCGCGCTGCTGCCGGAGAGCGGGGCGGCGGGGTGGTGGCCGGCGGTCTGTGTCCTGCCGCTGCTGGCCGGGCTGGTCCCGGCGGCCCTGCTCGGCCGGGCGGCGCTGCGGGGGGAGTGGCACCCGGTGGCCACCGCCCTGGCCGCGCTGGGCAGTTCGCTGCTGGCGGGAGCCTCCGCAGGGCTGGCCGCCTGGGCCGCGGGCGGTGCGCTGGCCGCCGACCGGATGGCCCGCCTCGGCCCCGTCCCCTGGCAGTCGGCCGTCGCCACCCTCGCCTGGCTGGCCGCCGTCACCGTCCCCGGCGCCCTCCTCACCCGGGTCTGGCCCGCCCTGACCACCCGTCACCTCTCCCGGGCCCGCCGCGCCACCCACGCGGCGCTTGTCCGCCTCTCCGAGCTCGGCTCCCGCAGCTCCGACGACTGACCACGACCCGCAGCGGCCGTGCCGGACCCACCTCCGTGCCGGACCTACCGCCGTGCCGGACCCGCAGCGGCCGCGCCGCGCTTACCGCCCCGGGTTGTAGAGGTTGACGACGATGCTCGGGGCGAGGTCGTCGCAGCTGTCCACGGCCTGGGAGGTCAGGGCGCTGCTGACGCAGTTCACGTAGTCCTGGTAGTAGAGCGTGACGCCCAGCGAGGCCAGCACGAACAGGACGGTGACGCCGCCCGTGACGAGGCCGCCGACCGCGGCGGGGGTCTGCGGGCGGACGGGCTGCGGGCCGGCGGCCGAAGGGGTGGCGTCGGGGTTGGTGCGCTGCTTGGTGCGCAGGGTGCTGATGCCCCAGTAGGCGGCCAGCGCCCCGAGCAGCAGGGCGACGTAGGGGATGCCGAGCACCACGCAGAAGAGGCCGCCCATGCCGGCCATCAGCGCGTGCCGGGAGCGGCGCTGGATCGGGTCGTTGGGGTCGAACTTCGGCTGCGGCGGAGCCGGCGGCGGGGTGCCCCAGCCGTTGCCCCGGTGGCCGGGGCTCCACGGGTGCGGCGGCGGGACCAGGCCGCGGTCGTCCCCGCCCTCACCCGGACCGGGGGAGCCGGAGCCGTCGGGCGGGGTGGAGGAGCCGGGCGGCGGGGTTCGCGGCTGCCAGGGCCGGTCGGGGGCATTCGCCGGCGGCGGCGCGAACGGGTTGCGCTCGCCGGTGTCGTCTCCGCTGCTCATCTGTCAGCCAAATCCTTCGTCGTGGTGGTCGGGCCGGGGGTGGGACGGGGGCGGACCCGGGAGGGCCGGGTCAATGATCCCGCAGGGGTGTGCGGGAGTCACACGGGTGTGGCCGATCCGCGTGCCGCGAGATCCCCGTCTCAACTACGCGCGTAGCGTTGCCGGGCGGTTACGAGGGCCCTCCGACCAGCCGTTATCGTGGTGACGGTCGAGGTCCGGGCAAGGTTCCCGGCCCGATCAGGCGCCGCCCGTAGTGGCCCCACCGACGGTGGACGTACCAGCGGGCACCCGACCGACGGAGATTCGCGCAGTGGCCGCTGCTTCCGCCCAGTCCACCCCGACCGACGCCGTGCAGACCTTCCCTCCGCGTACCCCGGGCCCCGCCCGCCTCGTGGTGCTGGTCTCCGGTTCGGGTACCAACCTCCAGGCGCTGATCGACGCCGTGACCCCCGCCTACGGCGCGGAGATCGTCGCCGTCGGAGCGGACCGGGACGGCATCGCGGGTCTGGAGCGCGCCGAGAAGGCGGGCATCCCGTCCTTCGTGGAGCGGATCAAGGACCACCCGGACCGGGCCGCCTGGGACGCGGCGCTGACCGCGGCGGTGGCCGCGCACGCGCCGGACCTGGTGGTCACCGCCGGGTTCATGAAGATCCTCGGCCCGGAGTTCGTGGCCGCCTTCGCCGGACGGATCGTCAACACCCACCCCGCGCTGCTGCCCGCCTTCCCGGGCGCGCACGGCGTCACCGACGCGCTCGCGTACGGCGTGAAGGTGACCGGGTGCACGGTCCACCTGGTGGACGGCGGCGTGGACACCGGCCCGATCATCGCCCAGGGTGTGGTCGAGGTCGAGGAGACCGACCACGCCGACGGCGGGGAAGCACTGCACGAGCGCATCAAGACTGTCGAGCGCCAGCTGCTCGTCGACGTCGTGGGCCGCCTGGCCCGCGAGGGTCACCGCATCGAGGACCGAAAGGTATGGATTCCGGCATGAGTGCCAGCTCCACCACGCCCCCCGTCTCGGAGAACGTCCGCCCGATCCGCCGCGCGCTGATCAGCGTGTACGACAAGACCGGTCTGGAGGAGCTGGCCCAGGGCCTGCACGCCGCCGGGGTCACCATCGTCTCCACCGGCTCCACCGCGGGCCGGATCGCCGCGGCCGGCGTGCCGGTCACCGAGGTCTCCGAGCTGACCGGCTTCCCGGAGTGCCTGGACGGCCGGGTCAAGACCCTGCACCCCCGGGTGCACGCCGGCGTGCTCGCCGACCTGCGGCTGGAGTCGCACCGTGCGCAGCTGGCCGAGCTGGAGATCGAGCCCTTCGACCTGGTCGTGGTGAACCTCTACCCGTTCACCGCCACCGTGGCCTCCGGCGCCACCCCGGACGAGTGCGTCGAGCAGATCGACATCGGCGGTCCGTCGATGGTCCGCGCGGCCGCCAAGAACCACCCCTCGGTGGCCGTGGTGGTCGACCCGGCCCGCTACGCGGACGTGCTGACGGCGGTTCAGGGCGGCGGCTTCGACCTGCTGACCCGCAAGCGCCTGGCCGGTGCCGCGTTCGCGCACACCGCCGCCTACGACGTCGCGGTGGCCTCCTGGTTCGAGGGCTCGGGCTACACCGAGAACACCGAGAGCTTCCCGGCCTTCCTGGGCGCGACGTACGAGCGCGAGAACGTGCTCCGCTACGGCGAGAACCCGCACCAGCAGGCGGCGCTGTACAGCGACGGCACCGGCGGCCTGGCCGGCGCCGAGCAGCTGCACGGCAAGGAGATGTCGTACAACAACTACGTGGACACCGACGCCGCCCGCCGGGCCGCGTACGACCACGCCGAGCCGGCCGTCGCGATCATCAAGCACGCCAACCCCTGCGGCATCGGCACCGGCGCGGACGTCGCCGAGGCGCACCGCAAGGCGCACGCCTGTGACCCGCTCTCCGCCTTCGGCGGCGTGATCGCGGTGAACCGTCCGGTCACCGTCGAGCTGGCCGAGCAGATCGCCGAGATCTTCACCGAGGTCGTCGTCGCCCCGGCGTACGAGGACGGCGCCGTCGAGGTGCTGGCCCGGAAGAAGAGCATCCGGGTGCTGCGCGCCCCCGAGGCCCCGGCCAACGCGGTCGAGGTCCGGCCGATCTCCGGCGGCGCCCTGCTGCAGCAGGTCGACCGGGTGGACGCGGCCGGTGACGACCCGTCGACCTGGACGCTGGCCACCGGCGAGGCGCTCTCCGAGGGCGAGCTGGCCGAGCTGGCCTTCGCCTGGCGGGCCTGCCGGGCCGTCAAGTCCAACGCGATCCTGCTGGCCAAGGGCGGCGCCTCGGTCGGCGTCGGCATGGGCCAGGTCAACCGGGTCGACTCGGCCAAGCTCGCGGTCGAGCGGGCCGGCGAGCGGGCGCAGGGCTCGTACGCCGCCTCGGACGCGTTCTTCCCGTTCCCGGACGGCCTCCAGGTGCTGCTGGACGGCGGCGTCAAGGCCGTGGTCCAGCCCGGTGGTTCGGTCCGCGACGACGAGGTGATCGCGGCGGCGAAGGCGGCCGGCGTGACGATGTACCTGACCGGGACCCGGCACTTCTTCCACTGAGCCCCGGCTCGCCGGGCCGGCCTGGCCGGTGACGCGAAGCGGCCCCGCACACCGTGAGGTGTGCGGGGCCGCTGCGTGCGGTGGCGTCAGTTGGCCTTGACGACCACGGTGCCCATGATCTTGTCCGCGAAGGTCTGCTTCTTGGCGTCCCAGAGCGGCCACAGGTAGCCGACGCAGCAGAAGCCGTCCAGGATGTGCAGCGCCTCGCGGCCGAAGGCGGCGCCGAAGCTGAGCTTCTGGCCGTCCGCCTCGCGCACCATGCGGATGTTGACGGCCTTCTGGCCCAGGGACTGGCCCATGGAGCTCTTCATCCAGGCCAGCACGGCCCAGGTGAAGACGCCGACCAGGAACTGGAGGGCGTAGTAGCCGCCCGCGCCGCTCATCTGGCCCGTGTCCGGGTCGATGCCGGGCGTGGCTATCACGAACACGATGATGTACGGGATCAGGGCGACGACCAGGAAGTCGATGATGCGGGCGACCACGCGGCTGCCCCAGCCCGCGTAGAAGTTCTGCACGTTGCCCGCGTTCGGGTAGCCGCCGCCGGGCTGGCCGTAGCCGGCCTGCGGCTGCTGCGGGTATCCGTAGCCGGGCTGACCGGCCGGGGGCTGCTGCGGGTAGCCGTAGCCGGGCTGGCCCTGCGGGGCGCCCTGCTGCGGGTAGCCGTAGCCCTGCGGGGGCTGCTGGCCGTACGGGTTGTTCGGGTCGGGCGGGTAGCTCATCAATGCCTCCGTGGGCGGGATGGTGAGGTTGGGACGGGAACAGGAGAACCCTGGGACGGACGGGCAGTTGACGTGCCGACCGGGTGGGAGATTAGCGGAACGGAGTGACACGGTGGAGGTCACTTTCCGTCAGAAGGCCTTGCGATTACGGCAGCAGGAAGTCGTAACGGTGCAACTGCCAGAGCCAGGACACCGTTAAAGCGGTACCGATCAGGACATTCCGGTGACGGTTCGACAGCCCCCACCACCAGCGCCCCGGGCCGAGCGGTGCCAGCAGCAGGCCGAGGCCGGCCACCACCGTCACCGGGTTGGCCAGCAGGGCGGCGGCGAGGTCGCCGTGCCCCGCCTCGATGAAGACCGTGGTGGAGCCGCAGCCCGGGCAGGGGATCCCGGTGAAGCGGCGCAGCGGGCAGAGCACGCCGGGGTCGTGCGCGTCGTGCAGCAGCGCGACCGTCAGCGCGGCCACCGCCGCCCCGGCCGCGCGCACCGCGACCCGCAGCGCGCCGCCGCGCGGCGTGCCCGCCGTGCCCGCCCAGCGGGTCGTCAACTGCTGGATCACGGGACGTAGTTCTCGGCCACGGTCTCGTAGAAGACCAGTCCGGCGATGCCGATCAGCAGGCCGAGGGCGGAGAGGACGATGCCGCCGATCGCCTGCGTGCGGCCGACGCCGGTGCGCTGGGAGCGGTTGAGGCCGGCGATGCCCAGGCCCAGGCCGACCGGGCCGAGCAGCGCGCCGTAGAAGCAGATGACGATGGAGGCGAAGCCCAGCGCCAGCGCGGCGTTGGCCATGCCGTTCGGCTCCGCCACCGGGCCCACCGGGGCCATCGGGCCCATCGGGTAGCCGGGCTGGGGCTGCTGGTGCTGCTGCGGGTACCCCGGGCCGGGGTACGCCTGGTGCGGGTGCGGCTGCTGCCCGTACCCGCCGTACGGATCAGGCGGCGGCTGCTGGTACGGATTGCTCACTGCTGCGGTCCCCCCGTGTGTCACGTCCCCTCATCGTGGTTGGGGCGTACCCGCCGTGTCCAGCGGTGCTCACCGTCCGTTCCGAAATGTGGCGCAACCGCAACCCGGGTGGCACGCGCCGGGGCACCGTCTCCGATCCGGGAGAATGGCGTCATGACTGCCCAGATTCTCGATGGCAAGGCCACTGCGGCCGCGATCAAGTCCGAACTCGCCGTCCGCGTGGCGGCCCTCAAGGAGCGGGGCGTCGTGCCCGGCCTCGGCACCCTGCTGGTCGGCGACGACCCGGGCAGCCGCTGGTACGTCAACGGCAAGCACCGTGACTGCGCCGAGGTCGGCATCGCCTCGATCCAGCGCGAGCTGCCCGCCGACGCCACCCAGCAGCAGGTCGAGGACGTGGTCCGCGAGCTCAACGCCGACCCGTCCTGCACCGGCTACATCGTCCAACTCCCGCTCCCCAAGGGCCTGGACCCGAACCCGGTGCTGGAGCTGATGGACCCGGCCAAGGACGCCGACGGCCTGCACCCGACCTCGCTCGGCCGCCTCGCCCTCGGCATCGACGGCCCGCTGCCCTGCACCCCGTACGGGATCATCGAGCTGCTCCGCCGCCACAAGGTGGAGATCGACGGCGCCGAGGTGGTCGTGGTCGGCCGCGGCGTCACCGTCGGCCGCTCGATCGGGCTGCTGCTCACCCGCCGCTCCGAGAACGCCACCGTGACGCTCTGTCACACCGGCACCCGGGACCTCTCCAAGCACCTGAAGCAGGCCGACATCATCGTCGCGGCCGCCGGCGTCGGCCACCTGATCAAGGCTCAGGACGTCAAGCCGGGCGCCGCGGTGCTCGACGTGGGCGTCAGCCGGGACGGCGAGGGCAAGATCCAGGGCGACGTGGAGCCCGGCGTGGCCGAGGTGGCCGGCTGGATCTCCCCGAACCCGGGCGGCGTCGGCCCGATGACCCGCGCCATGCTGCTCAACAACATCGTGGTGGCGGCCGAGCGCGCCGCGAACGGCTGACCCCGGTGGCGTCCATGCCGGGCCGGTCGCGACGGCGGCCGGTGAAGACCACGGGCACCCTCCCGCCCGAGGGCTCGGCCGCGGCGCTGGACCGCAGCCATCCGCTGCCGGTCCGGCAGTGGCCGATAACGCTGGTGCTCGGCCTGGCCGTGATCGGCCTGGGCGTCACCTGGTTCGGCGACTTCAAGTACGGGCTGCTGCTGACCGGGGCCGCGCTGCTGGTCGGCGCCGCGCTGCGGCTGGTGCTGCCCGAGGTCGGCATGCTGGCGGTGCGCAGCCGCTTTACCGACGTCACCGTGCTGGGCTTCCTCGGCGCCGTGATCGTGCTGCTCACGCTGATCGCCCAGCCCGACCCGTGGCTGCGGCTCTCGGTGCTGGACAACATGGGGCACCTCATCGGCCGCCAACGCCGCTGAACCCGACGGCCCCCGTCCCGACGGCCCCCGCCCCGGCGGGGGCCGTCGCGCGCGGTCGCGGTGCGCGGAGCCGTGCGTGCCCGTTGTGACGTATCAGCCAGTGCCGTGCTCACGCCGGGCAGCGGGCTTGCGATAACCTGACGCCCGGATCTCTCGATGTCGAGAGATCGTCCTCGGCTCCAGCGCGGGCGCGCGGTGGGGCGTGGCACCCTGGCGATCGCTGGAGTAGACAGAAAATGACTCGCACCCCCGTCAACGTCACCGTCACCGGCGCGGCCGGCCAGATCGGCTACGCGCTGCTCTTCCGCATCGCCTCGGGCCACCTGCTCGGCGCCGACGTCCCGGTCAACCTGCGCCTGCTGGAGATCCCGCAGGGCGTCAAGGCCGCCGAGGGCACCGCGATGGAGCTCGACGACTGCGCGTTCCCGCTGCTGCGCGACATCACCATCACCGACCAGCCGTCGGTCGCCTTCGACGGTGCCAACGTGGCCCTCCTGGTCGGCGCCCGCCCGCGCACCGCCGGCATGGAGCGCGGCGACCTGCTGCAGGCCAACGGTGGCATCTTCGGCCCGCAGGGCAAGGCCATCAACGACAACGCCGCCGACGACATCAAGGTCCTGGTGGTCGGCAACCCGGCCAACACCAACGCCCTGATCGCCCAGCGCAACGCCCCGGACGTCCCGGCCGACCGCTTCACCGCGATGACCCGCCTGGACCACAACCGCGCCGTCGCCCAGCTCGCCAAGAAGCTCGGCGTCACCGTGAACGACATCCAGCGCCTGACCATCTGGGGCAACCACTCGGCCACCCAGTACCCGGACATCTTCCACGCGCTGGTCAACGGCAAGAACGCCGCCGAGGCCGTCAACGACGAGGCCTGGCTGGCCGACGAGTTCATCCCGACCGTCGCCAAGCGCGGCGCGGCCATCATCGAGGCCCGTGGCGCCTCCTCGGCCGCCTCGGCCGCCAACGCCGCCATCGACCACGTGTACACCTGGGTCAACGGCACCAAGGACGGCGACTGGACCTCGATGGGCATCGTCTCCGACGGCTCCTACGGCGTCGAGCCGGGCATCATCTCCTCCTTCCCGGTCACCGCGAAGGACGGCAAGTACGAGATCGTCCAGGGCCTGGAGATCTCCGAGTTCTCCCGCAAGCGGATCGACGCCTCGGTCGCCGAGCTGGTCGAGGAGCGCGACGCGGTCCAGGAGCTCGGCCTGATCTGAGCCGTGCTCACCTGAACGGCCGGGTCGCCCCTCGCGGGGCGGCCCGGCCGTCGCGCGTTCCGTATGCTGCCTGGCGTGACCCTCGCCCTGCTCCTGCTCCTCCCGGCGGCCGCCCTGCTCGGCGAGCTGCTCCGCCCCTTCGCCCGGCTGCTCGGCTACGTCCGGGGGCTGCGCGGCGAGCAGCCGGGGCCCAGCTCGGAGGAGCTCCGCGACCTGGTCGCGGCCAGCACCGAACTCGGCCACGACGAGCGGGAGTTGATCGCCGACGTGTTCGCCGCCGGGGAGCGGCGGCTGAGCGAGGTGATGGTGCCGCGCACCGAGGTCACCTTCCTGGACGCCGACCGGCCGCTGGCCGAGGTCCGCGAGCAGGCCAGCCGGGCCCCGCACTCCCGCTACCCCGTCACCGAGGGCTCCTACGACGCCGTGGCGGGCTTCGTGCACGTCCGGGACCTCTACGGAGCGCGCGGCGAGCAGGCCTGCCTGGTCCGGGAGTTGACCCGCCCGGTGCGGCTCTTCCCGGCCACCAAGCGGGTGCTGGAGGCGATGAGCGAGATGCGCCGCGAGGGCCACCACCTGGCCATCGTGGTGGACGAGTACGGCGGCACCGCCGGGATCGTCACCCTGGAGGACCTGGTCGAGGAGGTCGTCGGGGAGATCCGGGACGAGTACGACGCCCTGGACACCACCGCGACCCGGCGGCTGGCCGGCGGCGGGATGGAGCTGGACGGTCTGCTCAACCTCGCCGACTTCGCCGCCGAGACCGGCGTCACCCTTCCGGAGGGTCCCTACGAGACCGTCGCCGGATACCTGGTCAGCGAGCTCGGCAGGCTCCCCGGCACCGGCGACCAGGTGGCCACCGGGGCCGGGCTGCGGCTCGCGGTGGCCAAGCTGGACGGCCGCCGGATCGAACGGATCAGGGTGAGCGCGGTCACAGTGTCCGAGGCCGTGGGGGCGGATGTTTCCTGAGCGGTCGGTGAAGCTGGAACAATGGCGCCCATGGTCAACGCAGCGGTCACCGGTCCGGCCACGGACCGTCCTCGGGTCCTCTCCGGCATCCAGCCCACCTCGGGCTCCTTCCACCTGGGCAACTACCTCGGCGCGGTGCGCCAGTGGGTGGACCTCCAGGAGGCCAACGACGCCTTCTACATGGTGGTCGACCTGCACGCGATCACCGTGCCGCAGGACCCGGCGACACTGCGCGAGAACACCCGGATCTCCGCCGCCCAGCTGCTCGGCGCCGGGCTCGACCCGGAGCGCTGCACCCTCTTCGTCCAGTCCCACGTGCCCGAGCACGCGCAGCTCGGCTGGGTGATGAACTGCCTGACCGGCTTCGGCGAGGCCAGCCGGATGACCCAGTTCAAGGACAAGTCCTCCAAGCAGGGCGCCGACGGCACCACGGTCGGCCTGTTCACCTACCCCATCCTGCAGATCGCCGACATCCTGCTCTACCAGGCCGACGCCGTCCCGGTCGGCGAGGACCAGCGCCAGCACATCGAGCTGACCCGCGACCTCGCCGAGCGCTTCAACACCCGGTACGCGCCCACCTTCACCGTGCCGAAGCCGTACATCCTCAAGGAGACGGCGAAGATCCAGGACCTGCAGGACCCGACCGCCAAGATGAGCAAGTCGGCCGCCTCGCCCAAGGGTCTGGTGAACCTGCTGGACGACCCCAAGGTCAGCTCGAAGAAGTTCAAGAGCGCCGTCACCGACACCGACACCGTGGTGACCTACGACGAGGAGAACAAGGCCGGCGTCTCCAACCTGCTGCGCATCCACTCCGCACTCAGCGGGCAGTCGATCGAGCAGCTGGTGGCCCACTTCGAGGGCAAGATGTACGGCGCGCTCAAGACCGAGCTGGCCGAGCTGTTCGCCGACTGGGTCACCCCGTTCCAGGCCCGCACCCGCACCTACCTGGACGACCCGGCCGAGCTGGACCGCGTGCTGGGCCTGGGCGCCGAGAAGGCCCGCGAGGTGGCCTCGCAGACCCTGGCCACCGTCTACGACCGCATGGGCTTCCTGCCCCCCAAGCGCTGACGGACACCCACCCGATGGACACCCGGACCACGCCCGATGGTGACGAGCTCCCCGAGGAGCTCGTCACCATCGGCGTGGCCGTGCACGTCCCGGAGCCCTACGGCACCGCGATCCAGGACGCCCGGGCCGCGCTCGGCGACCCGGCCGCCCGCTCCATACCCACCCACGTCACCCTGCTGCCGCCGACCGAGATAGCCGTGGCCCGGCTGGCCGAGGTCGAGGCCCACCTGCACGAGGTGGCCGCCGGGCACCGGCCGTTCCGGATGCTGCTCCAGGGCAGCGGCTCCTTCCGCCCGGTCTCGCCGGTGGTCTTCGTCAAGGTCGAGGAGGGCGCCCAGGAGTGCCGCGGCCTGGAGGCCGCCGTCCGCTCCGGCCCGCTGGCCCGCGAGCTCGCCTTCCCGTACCACCCGCACGTCACCGTCGCCCACGGCCTGGCCGAGCCGGGCCTGGACGAGGCGCAGGCCAAGGTCCGCTCCTTCCACGCCCGGTTCGCGGTGACCGGCTTCGCGATCTCCCGCTTCGGCGCCGACGAGGTCTGGCGCCCCTGGCGCAGCTACGCCTTCGGCACCGCCTCCGGCCGGGGCTGAGCGGGGCCCACCGGGGCCGAGCGGGGTGGACCGGCGCCCGGGGCCGAGCCGCCGTCAGCCCGGGCCGGCCCCGAGGGCCAGCATCCGGTCCACCACCCGGGCCGCCGCCCCGCCGTCGTCCAGCCGGCAGTGCACCGCCCGGAAGCGCTCGTACGCGGCGGCCTGACGCTCCGTCGGCCCCCGCCCGTCGGCCAGTGCGCGCAGCTCGGCCACCACCTCCGCCGAACTCGGCAGCAGCGGCCCCGGGGCCTCGGCCTCCAGGTCGAAGTAGAAGCCGCGCAGGGTGTCCCGGTAGTGCTCCAGGTCGTAGGTGAAGAAGACCACCGGCCGGCCGGTGACGGCGAAGTCGAACACGATCGAGGAGTAGTCCGTCACCAGCACGTCGGCGGCCAGCAGCAGGTCCTGCGGGTCGGGGTAGTCGCCGACGTCGTACAGGAAGCCGTCCCCGGCGCCGGGCAGCGGCTCCGCCACGTGCGAGTGCGGGCGCACCAGCAGCACGTGGTCCCGGCCGAGCGCGGCCCGGGCGGCGGCCACGTCCAGCCGCAGGCCGAGCCGGAAGCCGTCGCCGTCGGCCCGCTGCTGGTCCTCCCGCCAGGTCGGCGCGTACAGCACCACCCGCTTGCCCGGGGGGAGGCCGAGGCGGCGGCGGAGGCCCGCCGGGTCCGCGCCGGCGGCCAGCACGTCGTTGCGCGGGTAGCCGCTCTCCAGCAGCTCGCCCCCGTACCGGAAGGCCCGCCGCAGGATCGGGGTGGCGAAGGCGCTGGGGGAGACCAGCAGGCTCCACTGCGGCACCTCGCGCTCCAGCGCGGCCAGGTAACCGGCGTCGGCCAGCCAGGGGTTGGCGACGTCGTGCGCGATCCGCTTGAGCAGCGAGCCGTGCCAGGTCTGCACCACCACCTGGCCGGGGCGGCGCTCCAGGAAGGGCGGGAAGTGCGTGTTGCCCACCAGGTAGCGGGAGGTGGCCAGCGCCTCGTACCACTCGGGGCCGTGGGCCCGCACCGGCCGGACCCCGGCGGGCACCTCGGCCCGGGCGTCGTCCACCACCCAGAGGTGGTCCAACGGCAGCCCGCGGCGGGCGAGTTCGGCGTGCACGGCGCGCGGCGAGTCGGCGTAGCCGCGGCCGCCGAAGACGTCGTAGAGCACCGCCTCGCGCAGCGGCCGGCGGCGGGCGGCCGGGTACGCCGAGGTGCGCAGCCGGTGCTGCGCGTACGCGCTGCGCTCGGCCGGGGCGAGCACCGGGGTGGAGTCCAGGATCAGGGTGTCGTGCCAGCGGCCGCGCAGCCGCACCCGCTTGTCCCCGCCGGCCGGGAAGCCGGCCGCCGGGCCGAGCCGCACCTCGGCGGGCAGGGCGGCCAGGGCGGGGCCGGTGAGCTGGAGCGGGCGTTCGGCCGAGCGGTCGCCGAGCGGCCGCAGCCGCAGCTCCCAGATGCCGCGCCGCAGCGGCCGCCGGGCCCGGTCCGAGCCGGTCACGGCGCAGGGCACGGTGAGCCGGGTGCCGCGCTCGACCGGGACCAGGACCTCGCCGGTGCCGTTGCCGTGCCGCAGCACCAGCTCCAGCGGGCCGTCGCCGGGCAGCTCGGTGCGCACGGCGAGCCGGAAGCCGTCCTCGGCCGGGGTCACCGCGTCCACCAGCACGGCGCCCGGCTGGAGGCGGAACTGCGGATAGCCGTCGGCGAGTTGCTTGACCGTCAGGGCGCCGCCGGCCGGGTGGGCCAGCAGCAGCCCGCCGGGCACGGCGCGGTCGTCCAGCACCGGCCGCTCGGTGGAGCCGTCCGGCCGCAGCAGCTCACCGTCCCAGTGCTCGGTGTCCCAGTGCTCGGTGTCCCGGCGCTCGGTGTCGGCGCCGCCGCCCGGGGCGAGCGCCTCGAAGGGCAGCCGGACGGTGAACTCCCGGCCGTCCGGGCTGACGGGGTGCCGGCTCTCGCCGCCGCCCTCCCGGTGGCGCAGCCGGTAGACGGTGCCCTCGGGCACGTCGTGCGCCCAGCCGGAGAGCTCCAGGCCGCCGTCCACAGCGCGCAGCCCGGTGAGGCGGCTCCAGACCCGATGCAGCTTCAGGGTGAGACCGCGCTCGGTGAAGAGCACCAGCAGCCGGACGTCGCGGTCCACCCAGTGCGCGGGTGGGTACTCGCCCGAGCCGCACCAGTACGGGCCGGGCGAGCCCTGGGCGCGGCGCAGCCCGGTCAGGCCCAGCGCGACCGGCAGCACCACCTCGACCAGCCACTCGGCGTCCGGCCAGCCGCCGTCCGGCTCGTGCGCCCGGGCCGGGTCGCGCAGCCGGGCCGGGTCGAGCTCCGCGACGAAGGCCGCCCAGTCGTGGTTGAACTCCTCCTGACCGCTCTCCTCGGTGACCTCGGGGCAGTGGAGCTGACGCGTCCTCAGCCGGACCGGCTCGTGCCCGGGCCGGGTGAGGTGCACCGCGGTCCGCGCGCTCAGGTGCCGCGTGGTGTCCCGGTCCCCGGGGTGGGCGGAGCAGGTCAGCTCCAGCCGGCCGTCGGTCCAGCGGACCTCGCGCAGCCCGTACGAGGGAGGTACGGGCGGGTGCTCCGCGGCCGGCTCGGGACGGCGCTGGGCGACGACGCCGACGGTGCGGAGAACGGACAAGGGGGCGCCTTCCGGCAGGCGGGACGAGGGAAGATCCCATCCCATACCGGTCGAAACCCGCAGGTCAACCGGGGTCGGCCCGGGCCGGCCCCGATTCACCCGGGGCGGTGGAAAGCGTCGAACCCGCCTTCGACCACGGTCGAAGGCGGGTTCGAGGTGACGGCGGGTCAGCCCTTGAGCAGGGCGTCCACCACCCGGGCGGCGGCCTTGCCGTCGTCCAGGTCGCAGTACTTCTGCTTGAAGGTCGCGTAGGCGTCCGCGTACTCGGCGGCCACCGCGTCCACCCTGCCCAGGGCCTCGACCAGCGCCTCGGAGGTCGCCAGCAGCGGGCCCGGGGCCTCGGCCTCGAAGTCGAAGCTGAAGCCGCGCAGGTTGTCCCGGTAGTGCTCCAGGTCGTGGGTGAAGAAGAGCACCGGGCGGCCGGTGTTCACGAAGTCCACCGTCGCCGAGCTGTAGTCCGTCACCAGGACGTCGGCGATCAGCAGCAGGTCGGCCGTGTCGGGGTAGGTGGAGACGTCCCAGACGTAGCCGTTCCCGGCGCTCGGGACCTGACCGCACATCACCGCGTGGGTGCGCACCAGCAGCACCTGGTCCTCGCCGAGCGCCGCCCGGGCGGCGTCCAGGTCGACCCGCAGGTCCGGCTGGTAGCCGCCCTGCGGGCGGCGCCGGTCCTCGCGGAAGGTGGGCGCGTAGAGCACCACCTTCTTGCCCTCGGGCAGGCCGAGCCGCTCGCGGACCCGCTCGGCGGTCTTCTCCCGGTCGCTGGAGAGCAGCACGTCGTTGCGCGGGTAACCGGTCTCCAGGATCGGGCCCTGGAAGCGGAAGGCGCGGCGCATCACCCCGGTGGAGAAGGTGTTCGGCGAGACCAGCATGCTCCACTGCGCGACGTCGCGGTCGAGCTCCTTGAGGTAGTTGGCGTCGGTGAACCAGACCTTCTCGAAGTCGTGGCCGATCCGCTTGACCGGGGTGCCCTGCCAGGTCTGCAGGACCACCTGGCCGGGGCGCCGGACGAAGAAGTCGGGCATGTGCGTGCTGGTCACCACGTACTTCGCGGTGGCCAGGGCCTCGAACCACTCGGGGCTCCACTGCCGGACGGGCTCGGCGGTGGACGGCAGGTCGGCCTGGAGGTCATCGTTGGTCCACAGGTGGCGCAGCGCGGCGCCCCGGTGCACCAGCTCCTCGTGGATCGCCCGCGGCGAGTCCGCGTAGTGGCTGCCGAAGCCCACGTTGTAGAGCACGGTGTCGGTCAGCGGGGAGAGCTGGGCACGGGCGAAGGCGTTGCGCTGCTGCCGCTGCCGGTAGCCGCTGCGCTCCTCCGGGAGCAGGTCGGGGTGCGACTCCAGCGAGAGGTGGTCGTAGACGCGGCGCTCCAGCACCACCCGGCGGCCGCGCGCCTCGATCTCCAACGGGAACGAGTCGTGCGACTCCTTGGCCAGTATGACGCTGGGCCAGAGGCCGCCGGTGGCCCCGGCCGGGCGGAAGAAGACCTCCCAGGTGCCCTTGTGCAGCGGCACCTCGCCCGCGAAGGAGGCGGTCGGCACGGCCGGCAGGGTGGCGCGGAACCGGCCGTCGGTGATCTCGACGGGGTAGGCGTGCTCCTCCTCGCGCCAGTGGTGACGGAGCACCAGCTCGTACCGGTGGGTGCCGGCCAGCGGCAGGCGGCCGCTGAGCAGGAAGCCCTCCGCCTCCGGGGCCGGGGCGATGCCGTCCACCACCGGCTGGAGCACCTGGTCGGCGAACTGCAGGTGCCCGCCCGGCGAGGACTTGGAGTGGAAGGCCCGGGCGTCGCCCTCGAAGGGCACCTCGATGTGCTCGAACGGAGCCCGGTCGTCCAGCACTATCGGCGTGACGAGCTTGCCGCCGAGGTGGATGTCACAGCTCCAGCGGTCCCGCGTCCGCTCCTCCGCGGCCGGGTCCAGCGCGTCCCAGGCCTCGCGGACCTGGGCCAGCTCGGAGATCGGGAAGACGGCCGTGAAGCCGACCTGGTCGCCGACCGGGGCGGAGAGCTCGAGCGGGACGAACAGCTCGCGGTCCGACTCGGTGTGCAGCAGCCGCAGGCGGGCCTGCGCCAGGTCGGCGCCGGCCGTCACCCGGCCGGTCATGGTGACGGTGCCGTCCAGCTCACTGACCGTCAGGACCCGGGCCCGGACCTTCTCCACCTTCAGGTAGAGGTGGCCCTGGTTCAGCCACGGCACGATCCGGACGTCCTGGTCGACCCAGTGCGAGGGCGGGTTCTCGGCGCTGTCCGCCCAGCCGCCGGAGATCCGGCCCTTGTAGACGCCGCCCTTGCCGATCCCGGCGATCAGCACCCGCCACTGGCCCTCCTTCCACTGACCCCGGTGCTTGAGCCGCTTGGGGTCGACGGTGACGGAGAAGCCGGCCCAGTCGCAGCTGTACAGGTCGTGGGAGGAGGAGGCGGTGGCCTCCGGGCTGTAGGCGGTCTTGGTGGGCACCGCCAGCACCCGGCGGCCCTTGGCCTCGCGCAGGACCAGCACCTTGACCATGTCGTGCCGGTTCTCGGCGCCCAGGTGCTCGGGGAAGGCGTGGCCGGTCAGCCGGAACTTCCCGTCCTCCCAGGCGGTCTCGTACAGCCGGCTGCGCATCACCAGCGCGTTGTCCAGGCGCAGCACGTCGGCGGGCACGCTGCGGCGGCCGCCGCGCAGGAACGGGTAGTCGGCGTACGGGCGGAGCAGGCCGCGGGCCGGGGCGGCGCCGTTGCTGTCCTTCTCGAACTCCATCTGGTCGATGAACTCGGACATCCGGTTCGCCACCGTCAGGTGGTACTTCAGGCGCAGCGGCGCGCGCAGCTTGCGGACCTGCTCCGGGCCGATCGCCCGGAGCAGCCGGGAGACGTGCACCTGGTAGGCCTCGCGGTACGGCTCGTCGCCGTCCAGCACCGACCAGAAGAACATCGGGATCTCCTCGACGAGGTTGTTCTCGTCGTAGGAGCGCAGGTACTCCTTGAACTCCGGCTCGGGCCGTGCCTGCAGCCAGGCGCGGACCAGCTCCATCGACTTGACCCGGTCGATCAGGCCCTTGGGGTTGAAGCGCATCTGGGTGATCGACATCTCGCCGACCTCGCGCTCGCGCCAGTGGTAGATCGGCTCGGAGAGCACGTCCACGCTCTTGGCGAGGTAGTGGTGCGGGACGCTGACCGGGGCGTCCTCGTAGAGGATGCCCTCGGGGTAGAGCACGCCGGCCGCGTCGAAGAAGGAGCGGCGGTAGACCTTGTTCCACGCGGTGCGGTCGGTGACCAGCGCCGGGATCTCGGTGATGTGGGTCTTGAGCCTGGTCTCCCGGAACGGCTTGACGTGCCCGCCGGACTGGTAGTAGCCGACGGCGCGGAAGCGCAGCACGTTGCCGGTGGCGAAGTCGGAGCCGGTCTCGTCCAGCGTGCCGATCATCAGCTCGTAGGCGCTGGGCGGCAGGGTGTCGTCGCTGTCGACGAAGTTGAGGAACTCGCCGTCCGGGTCGATGTGGCGGTACCCGGTGTTGCGGGCCGCGCCGAGGCCCTTGTTCTCCTGGCGGACCAGGCGGAAGCGGGAGTCCTTGGCGGCGTACGCGTCCGCGATGGCGGCGCTGCCGTCCTTGGAGCCGTCGTCCACCATCACGCACTCGAAGTCCGTGAAGGTCTGGGCGGCGATGGAGTCCAGGCACTCCTCGAGGTAGCGCTCGACGTTGTAGATCGGGACGACGACGGAGAGGCGGGGGGCCATCGGCTGCGCGGGCCTTTCATCGGGGACGTGCGAGCGGTGGGTGTCCGGGGACGGACGCCCGCCGGGCACACAGCTTCGGCGCGATTCTACCGTCCGGCCGTGCGACCCCCGGCTGTGCGGGCCGCGCCGCGGTCGTCAACCTCGCGCCCGGCGTCCCACCCGAACGGGAGGGTCACCCGGACGGCCCCGGGTCGTTGCTCCGGTCAGGCCGCCCACGGCGGTCCACCGCAGTGTCGTGAGGAGCAGTCGATGAGCACCGTCACCCTGGCCGAACCGGCCCGCCTCGAGGACGTCCCGGGGTGGTTCTGGGAGGAGGACCGGCACTCCTTCGAGTGGCTGCTGACCCGGCAGGAGCGCATCGGCCAGCACGGGGACCTGCTGGAGCTCGGCGCCTACCTGGGCCGCAGCGCCATCGTGATGGGTCGTTACCTGCAGTCGGGTGAGCGGTTCACGGTCTGTGACCTGTTCGACTCCGAGGCTCCGGACGAGGACAACACGGCCGAGATGGCG
>NZ_JBSGEL010000103.1:0-13414 GCF_053602875.1 Kitasatospora sp. NPDC004289
GGTGATCTGGTAGGCCACGGTCTCGTACTGCACGTCGAGCGCCCAGCTCTGGCCCGGGCCGAGCGTGAACTCCAGGGAGTGGTGCTCCCCGTCCCGGCGCCCCCTCGTGTCCGGCGGAGGGCCCGTTACCAGCTGGGCCCGGCGATCTCCCGGATCCCCGGGAGGGCGGCCTCGAAGACCGTGCGGAACCAGACCGAGGTCGGCTTCTCGGCCTCCAGCGCCTTGAGCTCCTCGGCGGTGACGTAGCGGAAGTCGTCCACCTCCTCCGGGTCCGGCTTCGGCTCGTCGGTGACCAGGCCGACGAAGAGGTGGTTCCACTCGCGCTCGATCAGGCCGGAGGCCTCGTCGGGCAGGTCGTAGCGGACGGTGCCCGCCTCGCAGAGCAGGGCCGGGGCGACGCCCAGCTCCTCGGCGGTGCGGCGGGCGGCGGCGACGAAGGGCTGCTCGCCGGGGTAGGGGTGGCCGCAGCAGGTGTTCGACCAGACGCCGGGGGAGTGGTACTTGCCGAGCGCGCGGCGCTGGAGCAGCATCCGGCCCTGCCGGTCGAAGAGGAACACCGAGAACGCCCGGTGGAGCCGACCGGGCTGCTGGTGGGCCCAGAGCTTCTCGGCGGTGCCGATGGTCACACCCTCGTCGTCGACGAGCTCCAGCAGGATCTCGGCGGGCGTGCCGGGGGCGGCGCCGTCCTCGGTGAGCAGGGACGGTCGGGACTCGGGCATGGGGCCTCTTTCGCGACGGGGAGGTGGCTGGTTCGTGAGCGCGGCGGCCGCTCCGGACGCCGCCCGGGCGTCCGGGGCAAGTCTGCCGTATGGGTGGGTACCCGAATGGGCGCGACGCACACGGAGGCGTGGAAGGGCCGGATGATCAGGCAATCCGTTCGATTCCTGATCGGCCCGGGCCGCCCCCTGATCCTTTCCGATCATCTGCCCGGTTCTCCTGACCCGTGTGGTTTCGGGGGTGTACGCCCGTTCCGGTAGCCTCACCGTGCCCGGGTGGCACGGGGGAGGGCCGTGCGGTACCGGCCGCGTTCGGGCCGGTCGTGACCGTCGCCTACGATCACAGCGGGAGCCGCCGACCCCGCCGCGGACCACCGGGCGGCACCACGCGGCACGATGCGTCACCACGCACCACCACCGCGACACCACGCAACACCACGAGTCAGGAGACACCGCATGATCGGCCTCGTTCTGGCCGCCGGCGCCGGTCGCCGGTTGCGCCCGTACACCGACACCCTGCCCAAGGCGCTGGTTCCGGTGGACGGCGAGCGGACCGTGCTGGACCTCACCCTCGGGAACTTCGCCGAGGTGGGCCTGACCGAGGCCGCCGTCGTGGTGGGGTACCGCAAGGAGGCGGTGTACGACCGCAAGGCGGAGCTGGAGCGCACGTACGGCGTCAAGCTCACCCTGGTCGAGAACGACAAGGCGGAGGAGTGGAACAACGCCTACTCCCTCTGGTGCGCCCGTGACCTCTTCGCCGAGGGCCTCCTGCTGGCCAACGGCGACACCGTGCACCCCGTCTCGGTGCAGCACACCATGCTGGACGGCTACCGCGGCCGGATCGCCGCCGGCGAGACCCCGGGCATCCTGCTGGCGCTGGACACCGTGAAGAAGCTGGCCGACGAGGAGATGAAGGTCGTCGTCGACCCGGCCTCCGGAATGCGCCGGATCACCAAGCTGATGGAGCCCTCCGAGGCCACCGGCGAGTACATCGGCGTCACCGTGATCGACCCCTCGGCCGCGGCCGACCTGGCCTCCGCCCTGCAGGCCACCTTCGAGCGCGACCCGCAGCTGTACTACGAGGACGGCTACCAGGAGATGGTCGACCGCGGCCTGCGCATCGACGTGCAGCCGATCGGCGAGGTCTCCTGGGTGGAGGTCGACAACCACGACGACCTGGCGAAGGCGCGGGAGATCGCGTGCCGGTACTGACCAGGCTGGTGCCCTCGCCGGTCTTCATGGAGATCCGCCCGGGCGCCCTGGACTCGCTCGGCGGCATCCTGGCGGACCAGCGGCTCTCCGCCTCGGGCCGGATCGCGGTCGCGGTCAGCACGGGCTCCGGGGCCCGCCTGCGCGAGCGCCTGGAGCCCGCCCTGCCCGGCGCCGACTGGTACGAGGTGGAGGACGGCTCGCTGGACGCCGCGGTGCGGCTCGCCGACCGGGTGCGCGGGCACTACGACGCGATGGTGGGCCTCGGCGGCGGCAAGATCATCGACGCCGCCAAGTACGCCGCCGCCCGGGTCGGCCTGCCGCTGGTCGCGGTGGCCACCAACCTGGCCCACGACGGCCTCTGCTCGCCCGTCTCCACCCTCGACAACGACGCCGGCCGGGGCTCCTACGGGGTGCCCGGGCCGATCGGCATCGTGGTCGACCTGGACGTCGTCCGGCAGGCCCCGCCGCGCTTCGTGGCGGCCGGGATCGGCGACGCCGTCTCCAACATCTCCGCCTGCGCGGACTGGGAGCTCTCGCACGTCCACACCGGTGAACCGGTCGACGGACTGGCCGTCGCGATGGCCCGGACGGCCGGCGAGACCCTGCTGCGGCACCCCGGGAAGCTGACGGACGGGGACCTCCTCACGACGCTCGCGGAAGCCCTGGTACTGTCCGGCATCGCGATGAGCATCGCGGGCAGCACCCGGCCCTCCTCGGGCGCCTGCCACGAGATCTCGCACGCCCTGGACGTGCTCTACCCCAAGCGCTCCGCCCAGCACGGCGAACAGGTCGGCCTCGGCGCGGCCTTCGCCACCTTCCTGCGGGGCGAGCGCGAACTGTCGGCTCTGATGGTGGACCGGTTCCGGTTCCACGGCCTGCCGGTGACGGCAGATCAGATCGGCTTCACCGAGGCGGAGTTCACCGAGGCGGTGCACTACGCTCCGAACACCCGTCCGGGACGCTTCACCATTCTGGAACACCTCGACCTCTCGCCCTCAGACATCAGGGACTCGTACGCCGACTATGTCCAAGCCGTCAACAGCTGATCGCCCCCCGGTCGACCTGACCCGCCGCCCCTCGATCGAGGAGCTGCGCGCGGTGATCCACCCCGAGGGCATGCTCCAGCGCAGGAGCGCCGAGCACTGGGCCGGGCGCCTCTACATGCGGAAGATCTCGCTGAGGATCACCCGCGTGCTCTCCACCGTCACGGCGATCACGCCCAACGGCCTGACCTACCTGATGATGGTGACCGGCATCCTGGCCGGTGCCGCCCTGGTGGTGCCCGGCATCGCCGGCGCCGTCCTGGGAGCCCTGCTGATCCAGGTCTACCTGCTGCTGGACTGCGTGGACGGCGAGGTGGCCCGCTGGCGCCGGCAGACCTCGCTGACCGGCGTCTACCTGGACCGGGTCGGCCACTACATGTCCGAGGCCGCGCTGCTCACCGGTCTCGGCCTGCGGGCCACCGACCTGTTCCACCGTCAGGGCAGCGCCTCGCACTGGGAGTGGGCCTTCCTCGGCGCGCTGGCCGCGCTCGGCGCCATCCTGATCAAGTCGGAGACCGACCTGGTGGACGTGGCCCGGGCCCGCAGCGGGATGACCGCCGTCGAGGACAGCGCCTCGGTGCCGCGTTCGGCCGGGGTGGCCAAGGCCCGCAAGGCCGCCGCCTTCCTGAAGTTCCACCGGCTGGTCGGCGCGGTCGAGGCCTCGCTGCTCATCCTGGCGGCCGGGATCGCCGACGCGGTGGCCGGCGACCTCTACTTCACCCGCCTCGCGGTGGTCGTGCTGGCCGCGATCGCGATGCTCCAGACCGTCCTGCACCTGCTCTCCATCGTCCTGTCGAGCAGGCTGCGATGACCGACCACTTCAAGCTCGGTGCGGTCATCATCACCATGGGCAACCGCCCCGCCGAGCTCAACGCCCTGATCGAGTCCGTCCGCGCCCAGGAGGGCCCGGAGGTCGAGCTGGCCGTGGTCGGCAACGGCGCCCCGCTGCCCGAGCTGCCCGCGGGCGTCCGCTCGGTCGAGCTGCCCGAGAACCTCGGCATCCCCGGCGGCCGCAACGTCGGCATCGAGCTGTTCGGCCCGGACGGCCGGGACGTGGACGCCGTCCTCTTCCTGGACGACGACGGCCTGCTGCCCCGCACCGACTCCGCCCGGATCCTGCGCGAGGCCTTCAGCTCCGACCCGGGCCTGGGGATCGTCTCCTTCCGGATCGCCGACCCGGACACCGGCGAGACCCAGCGCCGCCACGTGCCCCGGCTGCGGGCCAGCGACCCGATGCACTCCTCCCGGGTGACCACCTTCCTGGGCGGCGCCAGCGCCGTCCGCAGCGCGGTCTTCCCGCAGGCCGGGCAGCTGCCCGCGGAGTTCTTCTACGCCCACGAGGAGACCGACCTCGCGTGGCGGGCGCTGGACGCCGGCTGGTCCATCGACTACCGCGCCGACGTGGTGCTCTTCCACCCGACCACCTCCCCGGCCCGGCACGCCGCGTACTTCCACAACGTGGCCCGGAACAGGGTGTGGCTCGCACGACGGAACCTTCCGGCCCCTCTCGTGCCTCTCTATCTGGGAGTCTGGTTCCTGCTCACGGTGGCCCGCCGTCCCTCCGGGGACGCGCTCAAGGCCTGGCTGGGCGGGTTCCGGGCCGGCTGGCGCGAACAGTGCGGTCCGCGTCGTCCGATGCGTTGGCGTACGGTGTGGCGATTGACCCGTCTGGGCCGACCGCCGATCATCTGATCGCAGAAAATCTTCCGGCGACCCCCGTCGTCGGACCGGTACTTCCCCCCGTTGATCCCGGTGGGTCAGACCGGAACCGCCGCCGTTCCCCCGTCGGCGGCCCGGTCTTCCGATCCCGTGAAGGACGAATGTGTCGACAGTGAGTGACCCGGTCAACTTCTCCGCACCCAGCGGCGTTGACGCGGGTCTGACCCCGAAGCAGCTCGTGGCCAAGTACGGCCTGACCGTGAGCGGCAAGCGGCCCGGCCTGTTGAAGTACGTGCGCGAGCTGTGGTCGCGGCGCCAGTTCATCATGGCGTTCGCCACCGCGCGGCTGGTGGCGCAGTACACCACGGCCAAGCTCGGCCAGGTCTGGCAGGTCCTCACCCCGCTGCTGAACTGCGCGGTGTTCTACCTGGTCTTCGGCGTCATGATGAAGTCCGGGGAGTCGATCGACCCCTACATCCCCTGGCTCTGCATCGGCGTCTTCGTCTTCCAGTTCAGCCAGAGCGCGGTGCTCTCCGGTACCCGGGCGATCTCCGACAACCTCGGGCTGATCCGCGCGCTGCACTTCCCCCGCGCCAGCCTGCCGATCGCCTTCACCGTGATCCAGCTCCAGCAGCTGCTGATCTCGATGATCGTGCTCGTCGGCATCGTGCTGTTCTGGCAGCCGCCGGCGATGACCTGGCTGCTGCTGATCCCGGCGCTGGCCCTGCAGTGCGTCTTCAACACCGGCCTCGCCCTGATCTTCGCCCGGATCGGCGCCAAGACCAGCGACATGGCCCAGCTGATGCCGTTCCTGCTGCGCACCTGGATGTACACCTCCGGCGTCATGTACTCGGTGCAGGGCGCGGTCGAGAAGTGGCCGACCATCTGGCAGGCGCTGTTCCGGCTGAACCCGGCCTCGGTCTACATGGACCTGATCCGCTACGCGTTCATCCCGAACACGTACAACAAGGAGGCGCTGCCGCCGCACGTCTGGGCCATCGCGGGTGGCTGGGCGCTCGTCGCCGGTCTGGTCGGCTTCGTGTACTTCTGGAAGGCAGAGGAGCAGTACGGCCGTGGCTGACACCGTGACCGACGAGACCCGAGGGGCCGTCATGAGCAAGACCCGGGACGCCCGGATCCCCACCGTGGTGGTGGACGACGTGCACATCGTCTACCGGGTGCACGGCGCCGGCTCGGGCCGCGGCAGCGCGACCTCCGCGCTCAGCCGGATCATCTCGCGCAAGCGCTCGCCCGCGATCCGCGAGGTGCACGCCGTCCGGGGCATCAGCTTCACCGCCTACAAGGGCGAGGCGGTCGGCCTGATCGGCTCCAACGGCTCCGGCAAGTCGACCATGCTGTCGGCCATCGCCGGTCTGCTGCCGACCGAGAAGGGCGCCATCTACACCAACGGCCAGCCCTCGCTGCTGGGCGTCAACGCGGCACTGATGGACGATCTGACGGGGGATCGGAACATCGTGCTCGGCTGCCTGGCGATGGGCATGTCGATGGCCGAGGTCAAGAGCCGCTACCAGGACATCGTGGACTTCTCGGGGATCAACGAGAAGGGCGACTTCATCTCGCTGCCGATGCGCGCCTACTCCTCCGGCATGGCGGCCCGCCTGCGCTTCTCCATCGCGGCGGCCAAGACCCACGACGTGCTGCTGATCGACGAGGCCCTGGCCACCGGTGACCAGAAGTTCCAGCGCCGCTCCGAGGACCGGATCCGCGAGCTGCGCAAGGAGGCGGGCACCGTCTTCCTGGTCAGCCACAACAACAACTCGATCCGCGACACCTGCGAGCGCACGATCTGGATCGAGAAGGGCGAGCTGGTCATGGACGGCTCGACCGACGACGTCATGAAGGAGTACGAGAAGGAGCACTGAGCCCACGGGGGCTGGTGGTTCCTTCAGGCGGAGGGGCCGGTGCCGAGCAGTCGGCGCCGGCCCCTCCGCCGTGTCCGGGTGGGCCGCCGGGCGTCGGCGGTGTAGAACGGGGGAGTGACGGAAGTGGCTTCAATGCAATCGGACAGTAGGACCGACGGCGAGACCCTCGGCAAGGCGGGGGCGGAGAACTTCCCGGTCGCGCCCGGCTTCCTGCCGGCCGCCTGGCGGGCGGACCTGATGGCGGTGTACGGCTTCGCCCGGCTGGTGGACGACGCCGGTGACGGCGACCTGGCCGAGCCGGAGAAGGTGGCCGCGCTGCTCGGGGTCGAGGGGGGCCCGGCCGACGAGGGCTTCCGGCTCGCGCTGCTGGACGGGTTGGAGCGGGATCTGGACCGGGCCTTCGGGGCGGCCCTGGACAGCCGTGCGGAGCAGCCCCGGCACCCGCTGATGCGGGGCCTGGTCCCGCTGATCGACCGTCACCCGGTGACCCCGGAGCCGTTCCGCCGTCTGATCGAGGCCAACCGGGTGGACCAGACCACCTTCCGGTACGCCACCCAGCAGGACCTGATCGGCTACTGCACCCTTTCGGCCGATCCGGTCGGCCGCCTGGTGCTGGCGCTGGCCGGCAGGGCCACCCCGGAGCGGATCGCCCACTCGGACGCGATCTGCACCGGCCTCCAGCTGGCCGAGCACCTCCAGGACGTGGCCGAGGACCTGGGCCGCGGCCGGATCTACCTCCCGCAGCAGGACATGGAGCGCTTCGGCGTCACCGAGCGGGACCTCGCCGCGCCCACCGCGAACGCCCGGGTGCGCGAGCTGGTCGCCCATCAGGTGGAGCGCACCCGGACCCTGCTCGACCACGGAGCGCCGCTGGTGGGTACGGTGCACGGGAGGCTCCGACTGCTGTTGGCGGGATTCACCGCCGGCGGGTACGCGGCCCTGTCGGCGATCGAGGCCGCCGGGTACGACGTGCTCGCGGTGCAGGCGAAGCCGGACAAGCGCCGCCTCGCGGTCAAGGCGGCGGCAATCTTCGCGAAGGGAAGGTGAACGCCCGCGTGGCGGCATCACCACTGGCCCCGGCCCCCGTCATGGCGGCCTACCGGTACTGCGAGGCGGTCACCGCCCTCCAGGCCCGGAACTTCAGCTACGGCATCCGGCTGCTGCCCGAGCCCAAGCGGCTCGGCATGTCGGCGCTCTACGCGCTGGCCCGCCGGGTGGACGACATCGGCGACGGCGAGCTCCCGCCGGAGCAGAAGGCCGATCAGCTGCGGCAGACCCGGCTCCTGCTGGAGGAGGTCCGGCTCGGCACGGTGAGTGACGAGGACACCGACCCGATCAAGGTCGCGCTGGCCGACACCGCCCGCCGCTTCCCGATCGACCTGGGCGGCTTCGACGAGCTGATCGACGGCGTCGAGATGGACCTCCGGGGCGCCGAGTACAAGACCTTCGAGGAGCTCAAGGTCTACTGCCGCTGCGTGGCCGGGTCCATCGGCCGGCTCTCGCTCGGCGTGTACGGCTGCGAGCAGCCCAAGCTCGGCGCCGAGTACGCCGACACCCTGGGTCTGGCCCTGCAGCTCACCAACATCCTGCGCGACCTGCGCGAGGACGCCGCCAACGGCCGCACCTACCTGCCCACCGAGGACCTGGTGCGATTCGGCTGCGAACAGGGTTTCGACTTCGACCGGCCGCCGGTCGGCGCCGACTTCACCGGCCTGGTCGCCTTCGAGGCCGAGCGGGCCCAGCAGGCCTTCGCCGACGGCCTGCGGCTGCTGCCGATGCTGGACCGGCGCAGCCGGGCCTGCACCGCCGCGATGGCCGGGATCTACCACCGGCTGCTCGGCCGGATCGCCGCCGAACCCGAGTCGGTCCTGCGCGGCCGGGTCTCGCTGCCGGGCTGGGAGAAGGCGTACGTGGCACTCTCCGGGCTCGCCGGAGGGCGTTCTTGATTCTCTCCGCGTTTATGTCACGCTGTGTCAGCACCCGGTCGCCGCACGGCGGTCGGGCACGGGCCGGCCACGACCACCGAAGGGGAGGCGCGAGATGACGGCAGGGCACGACCGGGAGCTCACCGCCGTGGTGGTCGGCGGCGGTCTGGCGGGCATCACCGCCGCGCTGCGGCTGGCCGAGGCAGGCCGGCGGGTCACCCTGGTGGAGGCCAGGCCCCGCCTCGGCGGCCTCGCCTTCTCCTTCCGCCGCGGCGAGCTGACCGTCGACAACGGCCAGCACGTCTTCCTCCGCTGCTGCACCGCCTACCGCGGCCTGATCGACCGGCTGGGTGCGGGCCGACTGGTGGACGTCCAGCCCCGGCTGGACGTCCCGGTCCTGTCGGTCTCGCCGGACGGGCGCCGCACCCTGGGCCGGCTGCGCCGGGCGGGCCTGCCCGTCCCGCTGCACCTGGCCGGCAGCCTGGCCTCGTACCCGCACCTGACCGCCGCCGACCGGCTGCGGGTGGTGCGGGCCGCGCTGGCCCTCAAGGGGCTGGACCTGGACGATCCGGGCCTGGACCGGATCTCCTTCGCCGAGTGGCTGCGCGCCCACGGCCAGACCCCGGCCACCACGGCCGCGCTCTGGGACCTGGTCGGCGTGGCCACCCTGAACGCCACCGCCGAGCAGACCTCGCTGGCGCTGGCCGCGATGGTCTTCAAGACCGGCCTGCTCTCCGACCCGGGCGCCTCCGACATCGGCATGGCCAAGGTGCCGCTCGGCGAGGTCCACCACGACCTGGCGCTGGCCGAGTTGGAGCGGGCCGGGGTCTCGGTGCGGCTGCGCACCCGGGTGGCCGAGGTGAAGACCGCCGAGCAGCACTGCGTCCGGCTGGAGGGCGGCGAGCTGCTCACCGCCGACACCGTGGTGCTGGCCGGCGCCCAGGAGTCGGCCGCCGCACTGCTCCCGGACGGCGCGCTGGAGCACCCCGAGCGCCTGGCCGGGCTCGGCCACGCGCCGATCCTCAACGTGCACGTGGTCTACGACCGCAGGCTGCTGAAGCAGCCGTTCTTCGCCGCCCTCGGCTCGCCGGTGCAGTGGGTCTTCGACCGAACCGCGCACTCCGGGCTGGACGTGCCCGGCGCGCAGTACCTGGCCCTGTCGCAGTCGGCCGTGCAGGACGAGATCGACCTCCCGGTGGCCGAGCTGAGGGAGCGTTACCTGCCCGAGCTGGAGCGGCTGCTGCCGGCCGCCCGGGGCGCGGAGGTCCTGGACTTCTTCGTCACCCGGGAGCGGACCGCGACCTTCGCGCCCGCCCCCGGCACCGCGGCCCTGCGCCCCGGCCCGGTCACCCGGGTGCCCGGCCTGCTGCTGGCCGGTTCGTGGACCGCCACCGGTTGGCCCGCGACCATGGAGGGGGCCGTCCGCAGCGGTCACGCGGCCGCCGACGCGGCCCTGGCCGGAAGGCGCCGTCCGGTGGACCGGAGTGACGGAAGGTGGCCTCGATGAGTCTGGGGCCGGGTAGAACTGACACCGCACCAGAGCGGCCTCGCGTGCCGTTCGCACCGTTCGCAGGACAGGGAGAGGGAACGTACGTGGAGCCTCGCAGCGGGACCGGTTCGGTCCAGGACGCGCCGGCCGCACTCCCGGTGCCGGAACTGCTGGCCCGGGGCCGCGCCCTCTGCACCCCGCCGCTGCGCGCCGCCGTCGCCCGGCTGGCCGCACCGATGGACACCGTGGCGGCGTACCACTTCGGCTGGATCGACCGGGACGGCACGCCCGTCGCGGGTGACGGCGGCAAGGCCGTGCGCCCGGCGCTCGCCCTGCTCTCGGCGGAGGCCGTCGGCGCTCCGGCGCAGGTCGGCGTGCCCGGTGGCGTCTCCGTCGAACTGGTGCACAACTTCTCGCTCCTCCATGATGACTTGATGGACGGTGACGAGACGCGCCGGCACCGGGCCACGGCCTGGACGGTCTTCGGCCCGGCCCAGGCGATCCTGGTCGGCGACGGCCTGGCCGCCCTGGGCACCGAGGTCCTGCTCGACGCCGCGGTCACCGGTACCGCCTCCGCCGCCGACGCGGCCCGCGCGGTCCGGCTGATCACCACCACCACCCGGCAGCTGATCGACGGGCAGGCCAAGGACCTCTCCTTCGAGCACCGCGACGTGGTCACCGTCGAGGAGTGCCTCGACATGGAGGCGGGCAAGACCGGCGCCCTGCTGGCCGCCGCCTCCGCCATCGGCGCGGTGCTGGCCGGGGCCGACGACCGGGTCTCGGACGCCCTCCAGCGCTACGGCATGCACGTCGGCCTGGCGTTCCAGGCGGTGGACGACCTGCTCGGCATCTGGGGCGCCACCGAAGTCACCGGCAAGCCGCACTGGGGGGACCTGCGCCAGCGCAAGAAGTCCCTCCCGGTGGCCGCCGCGCTCGCCGAGGGCGGCGCCGCCTCCCGTCGGCTGGCCGCCGAGCTGGCCGACCCGAGCGGCCGCGGCGAGGAGGGCGAGGACCAGCTCGCCGCCCGCGCCGCGCTGATCGAGCAGGCCGGCGGCCGGGCGTGGACCCAGCAGGAGGCCCGCCGGCAGCACCAGACCGCCCTCGCCGCACTGGACGAGGTGCCCATGACCGACGAGGTGCGCCAGCGCTTCGTCGCACTCGCCGAATTCGTGGTGGTACGAGAGAGGTGACGTTGACGTGACAGCAACCGCGGACGGCCGGCTCGACCCTGAGTACGATCCCGAGCCGGCCGCGGTGGGCGAACGCCCGCCGGTCACGGACCGGTTGACCGGCCGTCAGACGACGGTCGCGACGGCCCCCGCACCGGGGGCCGGGAGGCGGCAGGCCGACGGGCCGGAGCGGAGCGGTCCGTTCGATCCGGCCCAGGCCCTGGCCCGGGCCACCGCCGAGCTGTTGTCACGCCAGAGCCCGGACGGCTGGTGGAAGGGCGACCTGGAGACCAACGTCACCATGGACGCCGAGGACCTGTTACTGCGTCAGTTCCTCGGCATCCGCGAGCCGGAGCAGACCGCGGCCACCGCGGCCTGGATCCGCTCCCAGCAGCGCGAGGACGGCACCTGGTCCACCTTCTACGGCGGCCCGCCCGAGCTGTCCACCACCGTCGAGGCCTACGTCGCGCTCAAGCTCGCCGGCGACGACCCCGGCGCGCCGCACATGGCCGCCGCAGCCCGGTACGTGCGGGAGCGCGGCGGCATCGCGGCCAGCCGGGTGTTCACCCGGATCTGGCTGGCGCTGTTCGGCTGGTGGCCGTGGGAGCGGCTGCCCGAGATGCCGCCGGAGATCATCTTCCTGCCCCGCTGGCTGCCGCTGAACATCTACGCCTTCGGCTGCTGGGCCCGGCAGACCATCGTCCCGCTCACCGTGGTCTCGGCCCACCGCCCGGTCCGCCCCGCCCCGTTCGACCTCACCGAACTGCACACCGACCCGGCCGACCCGTACCCGCTGCGCCCGCTGGCCCCGCCCACCGGCTGGGACGGCGTCTTCGAGCGCCTCGACCTGGTCCTGCACGCGTACCACAAGCGCGCCCTGCGCCCGCTGCGCCGGGCCGCCCTGGCCCAGGCCGGCCGCTGGATCGTCGAACGCCAGGAGGCGGACGGCTGCTGGGGCGGCATCCAGCCGCCCGCCGTCTACTCCCTGATCGCCCTCCACCTGCTCGGCTACGACCTCGAACACCCCGTCATGCGGGCCGGGCTGGCCGCCTTCGACCGCTTCACCGTGCACACCGAGGACGGCCGCCGCTGGCTGGAGGCCTGCCAGTCCCCGGTCTGGGACACCTGCCTGGCCACCATCGCGCTGCGGGACGCGGGCCTGCCCGCCGACCACCCCGCACTGGTCTCGGCCGCCGACTGGATGCTCGCCGAGGAGATCCGCCGCCCCGGCGACTGGTCCGTCCAGCGCCCGCGGCTGGCGCCCGGCGGCTGGGCCTTCGAGTTCGAGAACGACAACTACCCCGACATCGACGACACCGCCGAGGTGGTGCTCGCCCTCAAGCGGGTCGCCCACCCGGACCGGGCGCGGATCGACGGCGCGGTGCGGCGGGGCGTCGAGTGGAACCTCGGCATGCAGTCGCGCAACGGCGCCTGGGGCGCCTTCGACGTCGACAACACCAGCACCCTCCCCAACAAGCTGCCGTTCTGCGACTTCGGCGAGGTGGTCGACCCGCCCTCGGCGGACGTCACCGCGCACGTGGTCGAGATGCTCGCCGAGACCGGCCTCGCCGGGGACCGGCGGACCAGGCGCGGCATCGACTGGCTGCTCAAGAACCAGGAGGCGGACGGCTCCTGGTTCGGCCGCTGGGGCACCAACTACATCTACGGCACCGGCTCCGTCCTGCCCGCCCTGGTGGCCGCCGGGATCCCCGGCTCGCACCCCGCCGTCCGCCGCGCGGTGGACTGGCTGGCGGACCGTCAGAACCCGGACGGCGGCTGGGGCGAGGACATGCGCTCCTACGAGGACCCGGCCCGCTGGTCCGGGCGCGGCGACTCCACCGCCTCGCAGACCGCCTGGGCGTTGATGGCCCTGCTGGCGGCGGGCGAGGGGCCGGACGGGGCGCACAGCGAGGTGGTCGAGCGGGGCGTCCAGTGGCTCTGCCGCACCCAACTGCCCAGCGGCAGCTGGGACGAGCCGCAGTTCACCGGGACGGGCTTCCCGTGGGACTTCTCGATCAACTACCACCTGTACCGCCTGGTCTTCCCCGTGACGGCCCTCGGACGGTACCTGCACGGCAGTCCGCTGACGGGAGGCGGAGCATGACGGAGTGTGCGCTCCGCGCGGCGGGTACCGGGCGGCTCTCCCCGGTTCCCGGCCCTCGGACGGTACCTGCACGGCAGTCCGCTGACGGGAGGCGGAGCATGACGGAGTGTGCGCTGTGCGCGGCGGGTACCGGGCGGCTCTCCCCGGTTCCCGGCCCTCGGACGGTACCTGCACGGCAGTCCGCTGACGGGAGGCGGAGCATGACGGAGTGTGC
>NZ_JBSGEL010000103.1:13510-19077 GCF_053602875.1 Kitasatospora sp. NPDC004289
GTGCGCTGTGCGCGGCGGGTACCGGGCCGCTGTCCCCGGCCTCCGGCCCCGGCCGGTACCTGCACGGCAGTCCGCTGACGGGAGGTCACCGATGAGGCACGTCGCACCGCTTCCGCCCGAGGGAGCCGCCCCGGACGGTCCGCTGCTGGTCGTCTGCGCGCTGGGCCCCGAGGTCTGGGCGCTGCGCGGCGGCGACTGGAGCGGGACCGCGGCCGTGCTGCTCCGCACCGGCATGGGCCGGGCCCGGGCCCGGAGGGCGGTCGGCGGGCTGCTCACCCGACCGGGCTACGGGGCGCTCGCGGTGGCCGGCTTCGGCGCCGCTCTCGGGCCGGGTGTCCTGCCCGGGGACGTGATCGTCGCGGACTCGGTGCGGGACGCCGAGGGTGACGCCTGGTCACTCGACTCCGCCCCCGCCCTGGCCGCCGAACTGCGGGCCCGCGGCCTGACCGTCCACATCGGCCCGCACCACACCGCCGACCACGTGGTCCGCGGCGCCGAGCGCAGCGACCTGCACGCCACCGGCGCCCGCGCCGTCGACATGGAGGCCGCCGCCGTGCTGGCCGCCCGGGCCGAGGCCGGCTCCGGGCTGCCGGCGGCGGTGCTCCGGGTGGTGGTCGACACCCCCAGCCGGGAGCTGCTGCGGCCCGGCACCCTGCCCGCCGGGCTGCGCGCCTGGCGGACCCTGCGCGCCACCGTTCCGGCCCTCGCGGCCTGGCGGCGGTCGGTGGCCCGCGACGAGCTGAAGAACCGTGCACCACAGTCATCGACGCTCCCTCAGGAGGCGAGCTAGCCATGGCAATGCCGCTGCGCCAGTCCGTGCGCGTCAGCACGTACCTGCTCCAGCAGAAGCTCAAGCGGAACAAGAAGTTCCCGCTGATCGTCGAACTGGAGCCGCTCTACGCCTGCAACCTGGCCTGCGAGGGCTGCGGGAAGATCCAGCACCCGGCGGGGGTGCTGAAGCAGCGGATGCCGGTCGCCCAGGCGGTCGGCGCGGTGCTGGAGTCGGGGGCCCCGATGGTCTCCATCGCGGGCGGCGAGCCGCTGATGCACCCGCAGATCGACGAGATCGTCCGGCAGTTGGTGGGGCGGCGCAAGTACGTCTTCCTCTGCACCAACGCGCTGCTGCTGCGCAAGAAGCTGGACAAGTTCACCCCCTCGCCGTACTTCACCTTCACCGTGCACATCGACGGCCTGCGCGAGCGGCACGACGCCTCGGTGGCCAAGGAGGGCACCTTCGACGAGGCGGTGGAGGCGATCAAGGAGGCCAAGCGGCGCGGCTTCCGGGTGACCACCAACTCGACCTTCTTCAACACCGACACCCCGCAGACCATCATCGAGGTGCTGGACTACCTCAACGACGAGCTGCACGTCGACGAGATGATGATCTCCCCGGCCTACGCCTACGAGAAGGCGCCCGACCAGGACCACTTCCTGGGCGTGGAGCAGACCAGGGAGCTGTTCCGGAAGACCTTCGCGGGCGGCAACCGCCGGCGCTGGCGGCTCAACCACAGCCCGCTCTTCCTGGACTTCCTCGAGGGGAAGATCGACTTCGAGTGCACCGCCTGGGGCATCCCGAACTACTCGCTGTTCGGCTGGCAGCGCCCCTGCTACCTGATGGCCGACGGCTACGTCCCCACCTACCGTGAGCTGATCGAGAAGACCGACTGGGACAAGTACGGCCGCGGCAAGGACCCGCGCTGCGACAACTGCATGGCGCACTGCGGGTACGAACCGACCGCCGTACTGGCCACCATGGGCTCCCTCAAGGAGTCCCTGCGGGCCGCCCGCGAGACCCTCGGCGCGCACTGACACCACCCTCGGGAGCCCGCTGCGGCGGGCTCCCGACAGGCGCACCGGCAGCGATGGCCGCAGGCTGGACACAGACCGTCACCAGCACGGACCGTCATCGCCCAGTACCGAGCCACGAGGTGAAGCCATGTCAGTCCTGTCCACCGTCCAGGGCCCCGCCGACCTCCGCCGCCTCTCCCCGCCGGAGCTCGCCCGGCTCGCGGACGAGATCCGCGAGTTCCTGGTCTCCGCCGTCACCAAGACCGGCGGACACCTGGGGCCCAACCTCGGTGTGGTGGAGCTGACCATCGCGCTGCACCGGGTCTTCGACTCGCCGTACGACCGCATCCTCTGGGACACCGGCCACCAGGCCTACGTCCACAAGCTGCTCACGGGCCGTCAGGACTTCGCCCGGCTGCGGATGCAGGGCGGCCTCTCCGGCTACCCGTCCCGCGCCGAGTCCGAGCACGACCTGATCGAGAACTCGCACGCCTCCACCGCCCTCGGCTACGCCGACGGCCTGGCCAAGGCGCACCAGCTGCTCGGCACCCCCAGCCGGCACACCGTGGCGGTGATCGGCGACGGGGCGCTCACCGGCGGGATGGCCTGGGAGGCGCTCAACAACATCGCCGAGGCCGACCGCCCGCTGGTCATCGTGGTCAACGACAACGAGCGCTCCTACGCGAAGACCATCGGCGGCCTGGCCCACCACCTGGCCGCCCTGCGCACCGCCCAGGGCTACGAGCGCTTCCTGGCCCTCGGCAAGGGTGCGCTGCAGCGCACCCCGCTGGTCGGCAAGCCCGTCTTCGACGCGCTGCACGGGGCCAAGAAGGGCTTCAAGGACGCCTTCACCCCGCAGGGCATGTTCGAGGACCTGGGCCTCAAGTACCTCGGCCCGATCGACGGCCACGACCTGCTCTCGGTGGAGCAGGCGCTCCGTCAGGCCCGTGGCTTCGACGGCCCGGTGATCGTCCACTGCCTGACCGTCAAGGGCCGCGGCTACCGCCCCGCCGAGCAGGACGAGGCCGACCGCTTCCACGCGGTGGGCGCCATGGACCCGTACACCTGCCTGCCCGTCTCGCCCTCCTCCGGGACCTCCTGGACCTCCGTCTTCGGCAGCGAACTCGCCGCCCTCGGCGCCGAGCGCCCCGACGTGGTGGCGATCACCGCCGCCATGCTCCAGCCCGTCGGCCTGGCCCCGTTCGCCGCCGCCCACCCCGAACGCACCTACGACGTCGGCATCGCCGAGCAGCACGCGGTGGCCAGCGCGGCCGGCCTCGCCACCGGCGGCCTGCATCCCGTGGTGGCCGTCTACGCGACCTTCCTCAACCGGGCCTTCGACCAGGTCCTGATGGACGTCGCCCTGCACCGCCTCGGCGTCACCTTCGTGCTCGACCGGGCGGGGGTCACCGGCAACGACGGCGCCTCGCACAACGGCATGTGGGACATGTCCATCCTCCAGGTCGTCCCCGGGCTGCGGCTGGCCGCGCCGCGCGACGCCGAGCAGCTGCGCGTCCAGCTGCGGGAGGCGGTGGACGTCGCGGACGCCCCCACCGTGGTCCGCTTCCCCAAGGGCGACCTCGGCCCCGAGGTCCCGGCGATCGAGCGGCTCGGCGGTATCGACGTGCTGCAACGCACCGGCCCCGCACCGGAGATCCTGCTGGTCGCGGTCGGGGCGATGGCCCCCGCCTGCCTGGACGCGGCCGCGCTGCTGCTCGCCGAGGGCTTCAGCTGCACGGTGGTGGACCCGCGCTGGGTCAAGCCGGTCGACCCGGTGCTGCCCCTGCTGGCCGCCGAGCACCGCCTGGTGGTCACCGTGGAGGACAACGGCCGGGCGGGCGGCGTCGGTTCGGCCATCGCCCAGGCGATGCGGGACGCCGGCGTGGACGTGCCGCTGCGCGACCTCGGCATCCCCCAGGAGTTCCTGACGCACGCCGGGCGGGGAGAGATCCTCGAGGAGATCGGCCTGACCGGGACGGGAGTCGCCGCCCAGGCGGCCGTCTTCGCCAAGCAACTCCTCCGCCCCCAGAACCCCGCACGCGGGGAGAACCCGAACCGCGAACCCGACCAAGGAGCGAACCAGCACCATGCCGGCTGACCGTCTCGACCTCTCCGCGCTGCTCGCCGAACGAGGCTCCGAACGCTACGAGTTGCAGGCCAAGTACCTCAACCCGCAGCTGGCCCGGATGCTGCACACCATCGGCTTCGACAAGTTCTACGAGCGCGCGGAGGGGGCCTACTTCTACGACGCGGAGGGCAACGACTACCTCGACATGCTGGCCGGCTTCGGCATCTTCGCCCTCGGCCGCCACCACCCGGTGGTCCGGGCCGCCGTGCAGGACGTGATGGACCTCGGCCTCCCCGACCTGGTCCGCTTCGACTGCTCCCCGCTCCAGGGCCTGCTGGCCGAGCAACTCCTCTCCTTCACGCCGGAGTTGGACCGGGTCTTCTTCGGCAACAGTGGCACCGAGGCGGTCGAGACGGCGCTGAAGTTCGCCCGCTACGCCACCGGCAAACGACGGGTGCTCTACTGCGACCACGCCTTCCACGGCCTGACGACGGGCTCGCTCTCCGTCAACGGCGAGAACGGCTTCCGCAAGGGCTTCGACCCGCTGCTCCCCGACACCGCCATCCCGCTCGGCGACCTCGGAGCCCTGAAGAAGGAGCTCCGCAAGGGCGACGTCGCCGCCCTGATCGTCGAACCGATCCAGGGCAAGGGCGTGCTCGCCCCGCCGCCGGGCTGGCTGCTCGCCGCCCAGCAACTGCTGCACGAGCACAAGGCCCTGCTCATCTGCGACGAGGTGCAGACGGGCATCGGGCGGACGGGCACCTTCTTCGCCTACCAGGCCGAGCCGGGCGTGCAGCCGGACCTGGTCTGCGCGGCCAAGGCCCTGTCGGGCGGCTACGTCCCGGTGGGCGCGACCCTGGGGAAGGGCTGGATCTTCGAGAAGGTGTACTCCTCGATGGACCGGGTGCTGGTCCACTCGGCCAGCTTCGGCTCCAACGCCCAGGCGATGGCGGCCGGCCTCGCCACCCTGCACGTGATGCGGGAGGAGGGCGTGGTGGCGAACGCGGCGAAGGTCGGCGAGCTGTTCCGGACGAGGCTGTCGGCGCTGGTGGACAAGTACGAGCTGCTGGCGGAGGTGCGGGGGCAGGGGCTGATGATCGGCATCGAGTTCGGCCGGCCCAAGTCGCTGAAGCTGCGCACGGGTTGGACCGCGCTCCAGGCGGCGCGGAAGGGTCTCTTCGCCCAGATGGTGGTGGTCCCGCTGCTGCAGCGCCACCGGATCCTCACCCAGGTGTCGGGTGACCACCTGGAGGTCATCAAGCTGATCCCGCCGCTGATCATCACGGAGCGGGAGGTGGACCGGTTCGTGACCGCCTTCGAGGAGCTGATGGACGACGCCCACCGGGGGAGCGGCCTGATGTGGGACTTCGGGCGGACGCTGGTCAAGCAGGCGGTGGGGAGCGGAGGGCGGTAGGTCCTGGTCCTGGTCCCGGTCCTGCCGGGTGGTGGTGGTGCGGGCGCTTCTGTTGCAGGACCGGGACAGGGGCGCCCGCTCCGTGCGATCGCTCGAACACTATGATCGCTGCACGTTTGGTTGATCGTCAGTAACGGGGGATGACGAAGTGGCGCTCATGTTGCCGGACAGCGTCGAGTGGGTTCTCGAGATGCTGGGCTTTGACTGGCCGACGGCGAATGAGGACAAGCTTCGTGAGTCGGCGCAGGTGTGGCGTGACTTCGCCGATCAGGTGGAGGAGTTGCACTATCGGGGTGC
>NZ_JBSGEL010000104.1:0-18715 GCF_053602875.1 Kitasatospora sp. NPDC004289
TCCCGCCCCGCGCGCGCCTGCCCTGGGGCCCGGGCCTCCGCCCCGCGGCGGGGGGGGGGGGGCGGGCGCCCCCCCCCCCCCCCCCCCCGGCCGCCGAGGACCGGGCACAGGGCGGCGAGCCCAGCCCGGACCTTCGGCCGCAGGTGCTGGCGGAGGTGCGGGACGTGGCGGACGGCCTGACGGACAAGGCCGTGACCTATCCCTACGCCCCGCCGCTGCCGACACTGGTCCCCGCGCTGGAGGCTGCCGTCGGCGAGGTTGGGGCTGACCTAGGGTTCCGGCTGTTCCTGAGGGCCATGAAGGTGTATTTCGTGCCCATCGGCCCGGCCCGGCTGGCCCGCTACCAGGAGCTCGGCCGACGGCTCGGCTACCACGCCTTCGTCGTCGAGGACGGCAGCCTCAACATCTGGTCCGACCTGGATGACTGAGACACCGACACCAACGGGGCGGCCGTGTCGCGTGCGGCCCGCCCGTGGCGTGGTCCGGGGTCTGCCCCCGGGGGCGGCCCGGTGGTGCCCGTCCGGGCTGCGGGGCGTGGGTCGGGCGGGCGTGGGCTCGTGAAGATCCTGGAAGAGCTGGGTGAACTCGCGTGGCGGTGCATCGCCCCAGCTGGGCGGACGTGCGGTGGGACCTGACGGTGCACGAACCCGGGGGCGAGGTGGCGTGGGCATGCTGGTTATCATCGGTCCGGCAGTTCGTCGGACGGCGGTCGACGGAAGCGTTCCCGTGGCAGTGCCGTGCACGGGGAGGGACCCATCGGCGCGGGGGCCGTTCGGGTGCCCGCGGTGTGTCCGCCGAAGCCGTGCCCGGCCCCGCACCGCGCGATCCGTCGGGATGAACATGAACAAGGGCCTCGCCAGCCGTGGCACCCAAGCCGTCACCGGAGCCGTCATCGGCGCCCTGCTGCTCACCGCCTGCGGGTCCGGTGGTGCCGGTGACAAGAAGGTCGACCTCAAGGACCAGCTGCCCAAGCGGTACCGGGAGGCCGGTGTGATCAAGGTCGGTGCCTCCTTCACCGCGGCCCCGGTCATCTTCAAGAACGGCCAGGGCAAGCCGGACGGGCTGGACCCCGACCTGGCCGCCGCGATGGAGCGCCTGCTCGGCGTGAAGTTCGACTTCGTCGACGCCGGTCCGTTCGCCAACGTGCTGCCCGGCGTACTGGACAAGAAGTTCGACATCGGCATGTCGGGCATCACCGACACCCGTGAGCGCCAGCAGGGCCTGGACAAGAACGGCACCCCGGTCAACGAGGGCGTCGACTTCGTCGACTACTTCATGGCCGGGATCGGGATGGTGGTCAAGGAGAAGAACCCCAAGGGCGTCGACACCATCGACGGCCTGTGCGGCCACTCGGTGACGGCCAAGAAGGGCACCACCCACAACGACCTGATGATCCGCCAGCAGAAGGCCTGCGAGCACGCCGGCAAGCCGCTCAAGGCGCTGGAGACCGGCTCCGACGACGAGGCACTGGCCAACGTCCGCAGCGGTCTCGCCGACGTCTACATCACCGACTACCCCAAGGCCCAGCACAACGCGCAGACCCTGGACGAGGGCCGCACCTTCGACCTGGCCGGGCCGCAGCTGCAGTCCCGCCCGTACGGCATCGCCGTCCGCAAGGGCGACCAGGAGCTGCGGGACGTGCTGGTCAAGACGGTCAACGCGCTGATCCTGGACGGCACCTACGACGCCGTGCTGCAGAAGCGCCTGCTCGTCGAGGGCGCGATCCAGAACTCGGTGGTCAACGGCAGCCACTGACGCCGCGCCGGTCCGATCGCCGGTCCGATCGCCGGGCCGTCCGACGGCCCGTCTGACGCAGAACGCCCGTACCGGGAACCAGCCCGACCGGTACGGGCGTTCGGGCTGTTCGGGCGGAACCGTCCCGCCCCCTCGGCGACCACGGAGGTACCCGGCGATGTCCCACCGCCTCTTCTCCTACGGCACCCTGCAGCTGGAGCAGGTCCAACTCGACCGCTTCGGGCGCCGGTTGGACGGCAGCCCGGACGCGCTGCCCGGCCACCGGATGACCGTGCTGCGGATCACCGACCCGGGGGTGATCGCCAGCAGCGGCACCGACCACCACCCGCTGGTGCTGCCCTCGGACGACCCGGAGGACCTGGTCGAGGGCAGCGTCTACACCGTCACCGACGAGGAGTTGGCCGCCGCGGACGACTACGAGGTGGACGACTACGCCCGGCGCGAGGTGTTGCTCGCCTCCGGCACCCGGGCCTGGGTGTACCTCGCCTCCTCGGCGGTCTGACCGGCCGGCGCTTCACCCGTGCGGCCGACCGGCCGATGTAGTCCTCAGGGCGTGCCGCCGCACCGGTGCGGCGCGCTCCGAGGACGAGGAGGAGCGCGGTGACCCAGCAGGGCTTCGAGGGCGGGACGGCACCCGGGGCGGTGCCCGGGATCGGGCACGCCTGGCAGATGATGCGCAGTCCGGTCCGGTTCATGACCTCCCTGGCCGCCCACGGCGACCTGGTGCGGATCAGGATCGGCCCGTCCACCGCGTACGTGCCGTGCCACCCCGAGCTGCTGCGCCGGGTGCTGACGGGCGATCAGGTCTACGACAAGGGCGGGGTCTTCTACGACCGGGCGCGCGACGTGGCCGGGAACGGTCTGGTCACCTGCCCGCACCGGGACCACCGGCGCCAGCGGAGGTTGATGCAGGGCGCCTTCACCCGGCCCCAACTGCGGCACTACGCCGGGGCGATGCGGTCCGAGATCGAGGCCACCACCGCACGCTGGCGGGACGGCCAGGTGATCGACGCCTTCCCCGAGTTCTACGGACTGGCGCTGCGGGTGGTGGCCCGGACGCTCTGGTCCACCGCCCTCGAACCGGAGCTCACCCGTGGGGTCGAGCGGGCCTTCGACACGGTGTTGAACGGGCTGTTCCGCCAGATGTTCCTGCCCGGGCCGCTGCGCCGCCTGCCGACCCCGGCCAACCGCCGGTACCGGTCGGCGCTGCGGCACCTGCACGAGGTGACGCAGCGTCTGATCGCCGGGTACGGCGGGCGGCCGCCCGAGGCCGTGGGGGAGCTGGACCTGCTCGGGGCCCTGCTGGCCGCCCGGGACGAGGACGGCGGGCGGCTGAGCGAGGCCGAGGTGCACGACCAGGTGATCACCGTGATGGCGGCGGGCACCGAGACGGTGGCCGCCACCCTGGTCTGGACCCTCCACCGACTGGCCCAACACAACTCGGTGGCGCAGGAGTTGTACCGGGAGATCGATGCCGTGCTGGGCGGCCGCGCGGCGGCGGACTGGGAGGACCTGCCGGCCCTGGCGCTGACCGACCGGGTGATCACCGAGACCCTCCGCCTGCACCCGCCCGGCTGGCTGTTCACCCGGCTGACCACCACCGACACCGAGCTGGCGGGGGTGCCGCTGCCGGCCGGCTCCACCCTGGTGTTCAGCCCGGCGGCGGTGGCCCACGATCCGGAGGCCTTCCCGCACCCGCACGAGTTCCGCCCCGACCGCTGGCTCCCGGAGGAGGAGTCCCCGCCGGCCCGCCAGGCGTTCACCTCCTTCGGCGCCGGGGCCCGCAAGTGCCTCGGCGACCTCTTCGCCCGCACCGAGGCCACCCTGGCCCTGGCCACCGTGCTGAGCCGCTGGCGGCTCGAACCCGAGCAGGACGCCGACGTCCGCGCCGTGCCGCTGGCCACCGTCTACCGGCCGCGGCGGCTGCGGCTGCGCCTGACGGCCCGTCCGGAGGCCCGCGTCGAGGAGCCGGTGTACGGGAGCGCGGAGGGGGTGAGCGGGGCGTAGCGGACCGGCCGGACAGTGGCGGGCCGGCCGGCGGCCGTCAGCGCCACCGGTCCCACCAGAACGTCCAGGTGCGGGAGTTGACGAGGGTGGCGGCGTAGTGCGGCAGGGTTCCTTCCAAGACCTGCCACAGGTTGTCCGGACAGAAGGCGAAGTGCTCGGCCGCCACGCGCAGCGCCGCCTCCTCCGTCGGAGGGGGCGCTGCCACGCTCACCACCAACTCCGACGCGTCCGCCGACACCAGCCGGGCACCGAAGCGGTCCTCCCAACTCGCCAGCACCGCGGCGTAGGCACCGGTGTCGTCCTCCCGGTCCGCCACCCCGTCCCAGCCCAGCAGGGCCAGTGCCTCGGCGCCCGACTCCGCGGCGACCAGGCCCAGCGGGCAGTGCGGGCGCCGCGCCAGCACCTCCCGCGCGACGGCCGTCGCGGCCTCCTCGGGGCTCTCCCGTCGTACGCCCCTCGGCGCCGGCCCCGGCCACGCCGCTCCGAACGGCGCCGTCGTCCCCGGGTAGGCCTCCTCCGCCAGGTGCTCGTCCCACCACCGCGCCATCAGCCGCCCCGGATCGTAGAGATCCGGCCGCGACGCCGTCCCCGGCCGCAACTCCCCGTCGTTCCACGGCCGCCGCCCCGTCTCGCCCGGCACCTCGGTGTCGAGCAGCAGCGGCCACAGCCCCGACCGGGGATGCTCCTCCAGCATCCGCCCCCACCGGCTGACGGTGGTCGGCCCCGTACTCACCCAGAGCACCGGCCCGTCCCCGCCGTCCACGCCGTCCACGAACTCCCCGGGCGGCAGCAGCCCGCCCACCTCGGCGACAAGATCGGCCATCATGCCGCCGCACGCTAGCGCACCCCGCCGACATCCCCCTCGCCGGCGGTGTCCGAGCGGGCGTCAGCCGAGGAAGTCGACGCGGTCGATGAGGCCGTCCCGGACGTGGTAGGCGACCAGGACGCGGACCGGTTCGGCGGCGACGCCGTGGGCCAGTTCGTGGTCCACCACCCAGGGGCCCTCGGTGAGGCGGCCGAGGATCTCGGCGCGGCAGCGGCCGGCGGCGAACTGGGGGGCGTAGACCGCGCGGAGTGCTTCGTGGCCGTGGAGGGGGTCGCCGGTGCGGCGGTTGACCACGACGTGCTCGGCGTAGGTGGCGGTGAAGGCGTCGATGTCGTGGGCGTTGTAGGCGGCGAGCTGACGCTCCACCACCTCCTGGGGGGTGGTCACGGGGTGGCCTTCCGGTAGGGGCGGGCAACCAGCCTAGGAGGAGGGGTGTTACTCCGGAGGTACCGGGTGGTGGGCGGGGGTGTACTGCGGACGCAGTACGGGAGGTGCCTGCGCAGGGACGACGACGGGGGAGGGGCCGGCCGCGAAGGATGGAGGACGCTGCGGGCGGACCGTGCCGGGATGGTGGCGGGCCGCTCGCGGCGCGTTCCGCGACCGTGCACCGAACCCGAAGGAGGCCGCACCCCGTGGCCACGTTCCTGTACCGCCTGGGCCGCTGGGCCTTCGACCGGCGCAAGTGGGTGACGCTGATCTGGGTCGCCGTGCTGGCCGGGGCCGGGGTCCTCGCGGCCAAGGCGCCCGCCGCGCCCGACGACGGCTTCTCGATGCCCGGCACGGAGGCGCAGCAGGCCTTCGACCTGATGAACGAGCGCTTCCCCGGCGGCCACGCCGACGGCGCCCAGGCCCGACTGGTGTTCGTCGCCCCCGGTGGGCAGAAGATCACCGCCGGCCCGGCCAAGGAGGCCGTGGAGCGGACGGTCGGCGAGCTGGCGCACGCCGAGCAGGTCACCGGCGCGGTCGACCCGTTCCAGGCGCGGACCGTCTCCCAGGACGGGACCACCGCCTACGCCACCGTCAGCTACGCGGCCAAGGCGGGCGAGCTGTCCGAGGGTGCCACCGCAGCGCTGGAGCAGGCGGCCCAGCACGGCCGGGACGCCGGGCTGAAGGTCGAGGTCGGCGGCACCGCGCTGATGACCAAGGGCGAGGCCGGCGGCAGCAGCGAGGCGATCGGCATGGCGCTCTCCGCGGTCGTCCTGGTGATCACCTTCGGCTCGCTGCTGGCGGCCGGGCTGCCGCTGCTCACCGCCCTGGTCGGGGTGGGCCTCGGCATGGCGCTGATCACCGCGCTGGGCAGTGCGCTCGGCCTGTCCGGCACCACCGGCACGCTGGCGATGATGCTGGGCCTGGCGGTCGGCATCGACTACGCGATGTTCATCGTCTCGCGGCACCGGGCCGAGCTGGCCGAGGGCCGCGACCTGCGGGAGGCGGCCGGCCGGGCGGTCGGGACGGCCGGGTCGGCCGTGGTGTTCGCCGGGCTGACGGTGGTGATCGCGCTGGCCGGGCTCTCCGTGGTGAACATCCCGATGCTCACCAAGATGGGCCTGGCCGCCGCCGGCACGGTGGTGCTCGCGGTGCTGGTCGCGCTCACCCTGGTGCCCGCGCTGCTCGGCTTCCTCGGCCACCGGGTGCTGCCGCGCAAGGTCCGCAAGGGCCGGGCGGCGGGGGACGGCGAGAACGGCGGTGCCCGCTGGGCCCGGTTCGTGCTGCGCCGCCCGCTCGCCGTGCTGCTCGGCGGTGTGATCGGCCTCGGCGTGCTCGCGGCCCCCGCCCTCGACCTGCGGATGGGCCTGCCGGGCGACGAGTCCAAGCCCACCTCCACCACCGAGCGCCGCGCCTACGACCTGCTCTCCGAGGGCTTCGGCCCGGGCTTCAACGGCCCGCTCACCCTGCTGGTCGACGCCAAGGGCGCGCCCGACCCGAAGGCCGCGGCGGAGACGGTGGCGAAGACCGTCTCCGGCCTGCCCGGGGTGGCCGCGGTCGCCCCGCCGGTGTTCAACCCGGCCGGGGACACCGCGCTGGTCAACGCCGTCCCGAAGACCGGCCCGGCCGAGGAGGCGACCAAGGACCTGGTCACCGCCATCCGCGGCCACGCGGACGGACTGAAGGCGGAGACCGGTGCGACCGTCCTGGTCAGCGGCACCACCGCGATGAACATCGACGTCTCGCAGAAGCTCACCGACGCCCTGCCGGTGTACCTCGCCGTGGTGGTCGGCCTGGCGGTGCTGCTGCTCCTGCTGGTCTTCCGCTCGGTGCTGGTCCCGCTGAAGGCGGCGCTCGGCTTCCTGCTCTCGGTGGCTGCCGCGATCGGCGCCGTGGTCGCCGTCTTCCAGTGGGGCTGGCTGGCGAACCTGATCGGGGTCGAGCAGACCGGCCCGGTGATGAGCATGATGCCGATCTTCCTGGTCGGCGTGGTCTTCGGCCTGGCCATGGACTACGAGGTCTTCCTGGTGACCCGGATCCGCGAGGGCTTCGTGCACGGGGAGAGCCCGAAGGAGGCCATCGTCACCGGCTTCCGGCACAACGCCCGGGTGGTCACCGCCGCGGCCTTCATCATGATCTCGGTCTTCGCCGGGTTCATCGGGATGAGCGAGCCGATGATCAAGATGATGGGGCTGGGCCTGGCCGCGGCCGTCGCCTTCGACGCCTTCGTGGTCCGGATGGCCATCGTCCCGGCCGTGCTCGCCCTGCTCGGCCGCCGGGCCTGGTGGCTGCCGCGCGGCCTCGACCGGGTGCTCCCGGACGTGGACGTCGAGGGCAGCAAGCTCGTCGCCGCCGACCCGGAGCCCGCCCCGGAGCGGGAGCCGGTCCGCGTCTGACCGTGTGAAACGCCCTCCGCTCCCCACCGTCGGTGCGGGAGCGGAGGGTTACCGTTGGCAGCCTGGCCCACCCCTTCCGACCGGAGCGCGATACCCGTGAGCGACCTGTGGCAGCGCCTGCGCCGCGACCACCCCCGGCTGCTCGACGCCGTGGGCGGCGCCACCCTGGTCGGGGTCATGGCGCTGGGCCTGACGGTGGATCAGCACGGCGGCCGGTACCAGGCGCCGGGCGCGGGCACCGTGGCCGTCGCCGCCCTCTCCACCGCCGCCGTCTTCCTGCACCGCCGGTACCCGCGCGCGGTGGTCGTGGTCACCCTCTTCTGCACCACCTTCCTCACCGCCACCAGCACCAAGCTCACCCCCGCGCTGGCCACCCCGCTGCTGCTGGCGCTCTACTTCCTCGCCGTCCGCACCGACCGCACCACCGCGCTGCGCGCCTCGCTGGTCACCGCCGCCCTGCTCACCGGCATCACCCTGGCCTACGGCCCCGGCGGTCCGATCGCCGAACGCCTCGGCGTGCTCGCCTGGTCCCTGCTGCCCGGCGCCATCGGCGACTCCATCCGCAACCGCCGCGCCAACCTCGCCGCCATCGAGGAGCGCGCCGAACGGGCCGAACGCACCCGCGAGGAGGAGGCCCGCCGCCGGGTCGCCGACGAACGCGTCCGGATCGCCCGCGACCTGCACGACGTGGTGGCCCACCACATCGCCCTGGCCAACGCCCAGGCCGGCATCGCCGTCCACCTGATGGACCGTCACCCCGACCGGGCCCGCGAGGTGCTCAGCCACCTCACCGAGGCCACCGGCTCCGCCCTCCAGGAACTGCGCGCCACCGTCGGCCTGCTGCGGAGCACCGAGGAGCCCGCCCCGCTCGAACCCGCCCCCGGCCTCGACCGCCTCCCCGAGCTGCTGCAGACCTTCGAGCGGGCCGGCCTCCCCGTCCGGCTCGCCGTCGAGGGAGAGGCCCGCCCGCTCTCCCCGGGGATCGACCTGACGGCGTACCGGATCCTCCAGGAGTCGCTGACCAACGTCGCCAAGCACGCCCGCGGCGCCGAGGCCCGGATCACCCTCGCCTACAGCGGCAGCCGCCTCACCCTCACCGTCGCCAACGGCCGCCCCGCCCCCGGCGGCCGCGCCGCGCTCCCGGCCACCGCCGCCACCGCCGGGCGGGGCGGCTTCGGACTGATCGGCATGCAGGAGCGGGCCTCCGCCGTCGGCGGCCGGCTCACCGCCGGGCGCCGGCCGGACGGCGGGTTCGTGGTCACCGCCGAACTCCCCCTGCGCACGGGCAACGTGACCGCTCTGGACGACAAGGACGGCCCCGCATGACGATCCGCGTGCTGCTCGCCGACGACCAGGCGCTGCTCCGCGGCGCCTTCCGGATGCTGATCGACTCCGAGGAGGACATGGAGGTGGTCGGTGAGGCCGCCGACGGCCGCCAGGCGGTCGACCTGGCCCGCGCCACCAAGCCGGACCTGGTCCTGATGGACATCCGGATGCCCGGCTCCGACGGCCTCGGCGCCACCGCCGAGATCTGCGCCGACCCGGAGCTGGCCGGCACCCGGGTGCTCATCCTCACCACCTTCGAGGAGGACGAGTACGTCGCCCAGGCGCTGCGGGCCGGGGCCGGCGGCTTCCTCGGCAAGGGCGCCGCCCCCGCCGAACTCCTCGCCGCCGTCCGCACGGTGGCCGCCGGCGAGGCCCTGCTCTCGCCCGCCGCCACCCGCGCCGTCATCGACCGCCTGCTCGCCCAGCCGGGCCCGGCCCCCGCCGCCCTCCCCTCCGAGCGGCTCGCCGTCCTCACCGCCCGCGAACGCGAGGTCATGGCGATGGCCGCCACCGGTCTCACCAACGAGGAGATCGCCGAACGGATGGTGGTGAGCCCCTTCACCGTCCGCACCCACGTCCACCGCGCCATGGCCAAGCTCGACGCCCGCGACCGCGCCCAACTCGTCGCCATCGCCTACCAGTCGGGGCTGGTCCCGCCCACCGGCCCGGCCTGACGGCGCCCTCCCGCGCCGGGGCCCGCGGCCCTCCGCGAGCCGGGGCCTCGGCCGGTCCGCAGGCCCGAGGTGCTGGAATGTCCTGGTGGACGATCACCCCGAGCCCCCGACCCGGCGCCTCTTCGTGGCGCTCGCCCCGCCCGACGAGGCCAAGGACGAACTCGCCCGCGCGCTGGGCCCCGCCTACGCCGCCCACCCACAGCTGCGCTGGAACCGGATCGAGGACTGGCACATCACCCTGGCCTTCCTCGGCGAACTCCCCACCGCCACCGTGCCCCTGCTGCGCTCCGCGCTCTCCGGCACGGCCGGATCCCGCCCCGCCCTGCGGCTCGCCCTGCGCGGCGGCGGCCAGTTCGACGACCGGACGTTCTGGAGCGGCGTCGAGGGCGAGCTGGACGGCCTACACCGGCTCGCCACCGAGGTCCGGGCCCTGGTCAGGTCCTGCGGCGTCGACTTCCCGGACCGCCCGCTGCGCCCCCACCTCACCCTGGCCCGGGCCCGCCGCGACGACCGCACCGGCATCGCCGAGGCCGCCGCCACCCTGGCCGGCTTCAGCGGCCGCAGCTGGGCCACCGACCGTCTCCACCTGGTCGGCAGCAACATCGGCCGCGGGCCCGGCCGCATCTACTACCGCGACATCGAGGCCTGGCCCTTCGCCGACCCCTCGTGACGGCCCGTCACCCGAAGCCGCGGACCCGGACGACGCCGTCGGCGTCGGGCAGCACCGCGTCGGGCAGCACCCCGGGCCCGTCCGGCACGACGGCCAGCCCGACCGCCCCGTCGAGCGCGGCGGTGTCCTGGGCGTCCTCCAGGTCGACCCAGCGCCCGCTGAGCACGCCGCCGGGGTGCTCGACCAGGAGGCAGTGGTAGCCCTCGGGGTCGAGCCCGGCCAGCACCTCGGCCGGTCCGGCGCCGAACAGCGAGGGCCAGGCGGACAGCCGCGACCGCGGCACGAGCCGCGCGCGGACGGCTGCCACGTCGTCCCGGTCCGCGAGCCGGTGCCAACGCGCCGCGTTCGCCGCGAAGTACTCCTGGAGCAGCCGCACCTCGCCCGCCGCGACCGCGCGCTCCAGCCGCTCCCAGTACCCCGTGTCGGCCGGCGTCTCGGCGGCGCTCCCGTCCGGCTCGGGGGCGTACGGCGACTCGTCGAGGGGCTCGGGGAAGAGGCCGAGCTCCCGTGCCCGTTCGACCCCGGGCCCGACCGGACCGGTCGTGCCGACGTACATGTACAGGTCGTACCCGACGTGCAGGAAGAAGCGGTCGCCGTCCTCCAGGCGGCACCACCCGCCGCTTCCCCGCAGCATCGCCCGGACCAGTTCCACGCCGGTGGCGAGGTCCACCTCGGCGCCGTCGTGGAAGTCGGTCGGCTCCGCGAACAGGCCGGCCGCACCGGTCCGTCCGGCGGTCGGCCCGGTCCAGTCGTCGATCGTGATCCCACCCGGATCACGCACCGTCAGCCGCTCCACCCCGGCCGCCCGCGCGAAGGCGGCGGCGCTCTCCAGGTATGCGGCCTCGATCGGGCCCTCGTCGCAGTCGATGTCGAGCGGGCCCTGGTAGCAGCCGTGCTCGTCGCGGTCGGCGGGGTCGTACTTGGTCACGCGGTGGACGCGGAGCTCGGGCATCGGGCCATCTTAGGGGCTGTCTCCTTGGTGGGGCCGGGCGACCGTCGCCGGGGCACGCACCTCGCCACCTTCTCGTCAGTCGCCGATGCTCCGCATGGACTCCTTCCTCGGCGGCGCCGAGGCACGCACCCCAGCGACGCCCGCTGATCCGACCCCACCAAGGAGACAGCCCCTAGGAGTTCTGTCCGCGCGGGGGCCGGGGCCCGTACCCATCGAGCGGGCCGGGCCCCCGCGCGGTGACGAGGGGTCAGCCGCCGAGCACGCCGCCCTTGTGGAACTGGTCCACCGGGGCCTCGCTGCAGGCGTTCTTGTTGCCCCAGACGCCCGCGACGCCGGTCGCGTTGTCGGCCAGGCAGCGCAGGTCCGCGTCGACCAGCGGGGCGCCGTTGCTGTTGATCACGCCGTTCTGGGAGCCGACCAGGGTGTCGCCGAAGTGGTTGCCGAAGGTGCCCTCGCCGGCGGTGGTGTCGCCGCCGTGCATCTGGTACGAGCTGATGGCGCCCTGGGCGCTCTCCTGGGTCTCCATGCCCATGCACTCGGCGGCGGAGGCGGGGGCCGCGACGGCGACGGCGGCGGACATGGCGAGGGCGGTGCCGGACAGGACCTTCTTGATCATGGTGTTCTCCTGGGTGAGGGGTGTGAATGCGGTGATGGGGGACGGGAGTCGAGGGAGGGTCAGCCCCCGAGCACGCCGCCCTTCTGGAACTGGGCGACCTGCGCCTCGTTGCAGACGTTCTCGTTGCCCCACACGCCGGCCACGCCGGTCGCGTTGGCCACCGCGCAGCGCAGGTCGGCGTCGACCAGCGGGGCGCCGTTGCTGTTCACCGCGCCGTTCTGCGAACCGGCCAGGGTGTCGCCGAAGTGGCTGCCGTAGGTGCCCTCCGCCATGGCCGGGCTCGCGATCGAGACCGCGGCGGAGAGGGCCAGGACGGCCCCTGACAGGACCTTCTTCATGGGGTGCTCCCGAATCTCCGGGCTCCTGGTGGAGCCGTTGCCCTACCGGAACGAGGGAATCGGGGGGAGGTGACTTGACGGACATCCGTCCGGAGCAAGGGCTCATGCGTTCGGCAGATCGTTCCTGCGCCGCCCGGGCGAATCGACGGTGACCCAGCGACTCGCTCACCGTTGCGACTGTCGACGCCTCGTCACCCTCCCTCCTACGCATCGGAGCAACCCGTGAAGAAGTTCCTGGCCGGCGCCGCGCTCGCCGTCTCCGCCTCCGTCTCGCTCACCGGCACCGCCACCGCGGCCACCACCATGGGCGCCGACACCAACGACAACGCCCGTCAGGCCATCGACTCCTACCGGATGTACGAGAACGGCGGCCCCTCCGAGGGCACCTTCGGCAACCACTTCGGCGACACCCTGGTCGGCTCCCAGAACGGCGTGATCAACAGCGACGGCGCCCCGCTGGTGATGGTCGACCTGCGGTGCGCGGTGCCCAACGCCACCGGCGTCGGTGCCGACTTCGGCAACAAGAACGCCTGCAGCAACGCGCCGGTCGACCAGTTCCAGAAGGGCGGCATCCTCGGCGGCTGACCGGCCGGCAGCTGGGGAGGCATGTACAAGAGGTATTGCACAATGCCTCTTGTGCATGCCAGGATCGCCGTATGACAGAGGATCAGATCAAGAACTCCGAGCGCCTCTCGGCCCTGGCCCACCCCCTGCGCCGCCGCCTGGCGGACATCCTCCGGGCCTACGGCCCCGCCACCGCCAGCACCCTCGCCGAGCGGACCGGCCAGGCGGTCGGCAACGTCAGCCACCACCTGCGCGTGCTCGGCGCCGCCGGGATCATCGAGGAGGCGCCCGAACTCGCCCGCGACAAGCGGGAGCGCTGGTGGCGCCGCTCCTCGGCGAACCTCTCGTGGAACCGGAGCGACTTCGCGGCCGATCCGGCCGCCGCGCTCGTCTCCCAGGCCGTCCAGTCGATGCTGCTCGACCGCCACACCACCGCCGCGCGCGAGTGGCTGCTCGGCGAGCAGCCCGAGGAGTGGGTGGACACCTCCTTCGTCGCCGACCGCTGGCTGATGCTCACCCCGGAGGAGCTGGAGGAGATGGCGCGGGAGATCATCGCGATCCAGCTCAAGTGGGGGACGCGGGAGATCCCCGACGACGGGCGCGAGCGGCAGTCGGTCCTGGTCTTCTCGTACGGAATGCCGGCCCAGCCGTGACCACCACCACGACCTCACCGGCCCCGGCTCCGGCTCCGCCCCGTGCGCCGCACGCCGCCCGCGACTTCCGGCTGTTCTGGTTCGGCGAGACCGCCAGCAAGATCGGCAGCGGGATCAGCGGCGTGGCCGTGCCGCTCGCCGCCGTCACGGTGCTCGACGCCTCCGCCTTCCAGGTCGGGGTGCTCACCGCGATGACCTGGCTGCCCTGGCTGCTGGTCGGCCTGCCCGCGGGCGCCTGGGTGGACCGGATGCCCCGGCGCCCGCTGATGGCAGGCTGCAACCTGCTCTCGATGTCCGTGTTGGTCAGCGTCCCGGCGAGCTCCTGGCTGGGCGTGCTGACCTTCACCCAACTCGCCCTCACCGCACTGCTCCTGGGCACCGCCGGGGTCTTCTTCCAGGCCGCCTACCAGGTCTACCTCCCCTCGCTGCTGCCCGCCGAGGAGCTGGCGGCGGGCAACGCGAAGATGCAGGGCTCGGAGGCCTTCGCCCAGGTCGCCGGGCCGGGTCTGGCCGGGGCGATCACCCAGCTGCTCGGTGTCCTCGGCGGGCTGCTGGCCGACGCCGCGACCTTCGCCGTCTCCACCCTCTGCCTGCTCGGCATCCGCGCGAAGGAGGAGCCGGTCGAGCGCCGGGAGAGCGCGGCGCTGGGCCGTGACATCCGCGAGGGCCTGCGCTTCGTCGTCCGCGACCCCTACCTCCGGGTCTTCGCCGTCTTCGGGGCGCTCTTCAACCTGGCGTTCATCGCCTACCAGGCCGTGCTGGTGGTCTTCCTGGTCCGCGAACTCGGCCTGCCCACCGGCCTGGTGGGCCTGCTGATGGCGGGCATCAGCGTCGGCGGCGTGCTCGGCGCGACCCTGGCCACCCGGATCGCCGCCCGCCTCGGGACCGCGCGCGGGCTGCTGGCCGCGCTGTTCGGCACCGTCCCGTTCGCGCTGGTGATCCCGCTGGCCGCCCCCGGCCCCCGGCTGGCCCTGCTGGTCGGCGGCGGGCTGCTGATCGGCCTCGGCACGGTGGTGAGCAACGTCATCCGCGGCAGCTTCCGCCAGCTCTACACCCCGCGCCCGCTGCTCGGCCGGGTCAGCGCCGGCATGATGTTCCTCAACTTCGGCACCATCCCGCTGGGCGGCCTGCTGGGCGGCGCCCTGGCCGAGGCCGTCGGCCTGCGCCCCACCCTCTGGCTGGTCGCCGCCGCGATGGCGGCCTCCCCGCTGACCCTCCTGATCGGCCCGCTCAAGTCCCGCCGTGACCTGCCGGCCGGCGGTGCCGACGGCAGCTAGATGGAAATCATTTTCAATTAGTGTAGCGTGGACCGGGTCCTGCCCCATCCCGGCGACCGACGGAGTCCCGCCATGTCCGCCTACTGCCAACTGACCGGCCGCAAGCCCGGTTTCGGCCGTGCGATCTCGCACTCGCACCGCCGCACGCCGCGCCGCTTCGACCCCAACATCCAGCGCCGCCGCTACTGGCTCGCCGGCGAGCGCCGCCACGTGCGGCTGACGCTCAGTGCCGCCGCCGTGAAGACCGTCGACCGGATCGGCGTCGAGGCCGCCGTCGCCCGGATCCGCGCCCGGGGAGGGAAGGTCTGATGGCCAAGCGGAGCAAGATCGCCAAGGACGCCCGCCGCCGGTCGACCGTCGCCCGGTACGCCGAACGGCGTGCCGAGCTCAAGCGGCTGATCTCCCACCCCGGCAGCGGGGAGGCCGAACGGGCCGCCGCCCGAGCCGAGTTGGACCGCCAGCCGCGCGACGCCAGTGCCACCCGGCTGCGCAACCGGGACGCGGTGGACGGCCGCCCGCGCGGCTACCTGCGGGCCTTCGGGCTCTCCCGGATCAACCTGCGCAAGGAGGCCCACGCGGGCCACCTGCCCGGCGTGCGGAAGGCGAGCTGGTAGCCGTGACGGAGGACCTGATCCGGCTGCCCGTGGTGGTGGTGGCCGGACTGCACCGGGAGGAACGGCGGCGCGCCGTGGCGGAGTTGACGGCCGGGGGGATCGAGGCGGTGGTGCTCCACCACGACCTCCGCGACGCCCCGCTCGGCACCGTCCACCGCGAACTGCGCGACGCCCACGGGCACCGGCACGCCACCGCCGAGGTGCCGCTCGCCAACGACTGCCCGTGCTGCGCGCTGCGCGAGGACCTGCTGCCCGAGCTGGCACGGATCGCCGAGCAGGGCAGCCACGGGCTGGTGGTGGTCGAACTCTGGGGCGGCAGTGACCCGCACCCGGCGGTCGAGGTGCTGGCCGACGGCGTGACCGGTGGGCGTCGGATGGCCGATCTGGTCGAACTCGCCGGTGTGGTGACGGCGTTGAGCCCCGACCGGCTGATCGGCGAACTCTCCGTCCCCGACGAACTGGCCGAGCACGGCGAGCAGACCTCGGCCCGGGACCGCCGCACCCGGGCCGAGGCGCTGGCCCACCAGATCGAGTACGCCACCACCCTGGCGGTGCCCCGCGGCGCCGACCCGGCCGGGCTCGCGATGCTGCGCCAACTCCGCCCCACCGCACGGCTGGTGCGGCTCGGCACCGGCGAGCTGATCCGGTCCGCCCTCGGCGGCTTCGACGTCCCCGCCGCCCGCGACCGGGTCAACCCGGCGCTCGCCCTGCTCCCGCAGGAGCGGGACGAGTGCGGGGTGGCGACCGTGGTCTGGGAGCGCCGCCGCCCGCTCCACCCGGCCCGGCTGCACGAGGCCCTGGAGCAGCTCGTCCCCGCCGCCCAGCGCAGCCGAGGCCGCTTCTGGCTGGCCAACCGGCCCGAGCTGATGCTCGCCTGGGACGCCGCCGGGGCCGGCCTCACGGTGGAGGCCTGTGGCCCCTGGCTCACCACCCTGCCGGACGCCGCCTGGGAGCTCTATCCACCCGCCCGCCGGGCCGCCGCCGCCCTGGACTGGGACCCGCTGCACGGTGACCGGGTCCAGCAACTCTGCTTCACCGCCGAGGGGTTGGACAGCGAGGGGATCGTCCACCTGCTCGACTCCTGCCTGCTCACCGACGCGGAGCTGGCCACCGGCGAGGCCGGCTGGCGGGCCCTGCCCGACGCCTTCGAGGACCTGCTGGACCCCGTGCCGTCGGGAGGCGGCTGAGCGGCCCGGGGGGCGACACCTCCGAACGGCGGGGGTCGGACGACGGGCGCGCGGCGACATTACCAGTCGGTAATCTCAGGGCGTCCAGGCGGTGAACCACCTACCGACCGCCACGTTCTGAAGGATCGTCACGTGTCTCGTTCCGGTCGCGCCCCGCGCACCGTCCTCGCCGCTGCCCTCGCCACCGGTGTGCTGCTGGCCGTCGCGCCCGCCCTGCCCGCCCACGCCGAATCCGGCCCGGCCGGGGGCACCGCGCACCTCGACGCCGTCGAGCGCGTCCTGCGGGAGGTGTCGCCCGGGCTGGAGGGCACCGTCTGGCAGCGCACCGAGGGCAACAGCCTGGCCGGGACCGCCGGGGACCCGGCGGGCTGGCTGCTCCAGACCCCCGGCTGCTGGGGCGACGCCACCTGCGCCGACCGGGCCGGAACCCGCGCCCTGCTCGCCAAGATGACCGCCGACGTCGCCGCCGCCACCCGCACCGTCGACGTCTCCACCCTCGCGCCGTTCCCCGAGGGCGGCTTCCAGGACGCCCTGGTGGCCGGCCTCAAGGCCTCGGTCGCGGCCGGCCACCGACCGGTCGTGCGGATCCTGGTCGGAGCCGCACCGGTCTACCACGCGAACGTCCTGCCCTCCCGCTACCGCGACGAGCTGATCGCCAAGCTCGGCCCCGCGGCCGCCTCGGTCAGCCTCGGCCTCGCCTCGATGACCACCTCGCGCACCGCGTTCTCCTGGAACCACTCCAAGCTCCTGGTGGTCGACGGACGCACCGTCATCGCCGGTGGCATCAACGGCTGGAAGAACGACTACCTCGACACCGCCCACCCCGTCACCGACGTCGACCTCGCGCTGAGCGGCCCCGCCGCCACCTCCGCCGCCCGCTACCTGGACACCCTCTGGGAGTGGACCTGCAGCCGGACCGGGGTGTTCGACATGGCCTGGTTCGCCTCCTCCGACGGCAGCGCCTGCCGCCCGTCGATGGAGCGCGAGCTCAACCCGGTCGCCCCCGCCACCGGCACCGTCCCGGTGATCGCCGTCGGAGGCCTCGGCGTCGGGATCAAGGACAAGGACCCCAGGTCCGCCTACCGGCCCGGGCCCGTGAACGGCGCGGCCGACGCCAAGTGCGGCCCGCTCACCCTCTCCGACAACACCAACGCCAACCGCGACTACGAGACGGTCAACCCCGAGGAGAACGCCCTGCGCGCCCTCGTCGGCAGCGCCCAGCGGCACGTCGAGATCTCCCAGCAGGACATGAACGCCTCCTGCCCGCCGCTGCCCCGCTACGACTCCCGCCTCTACGACCTGCTGGCGGCCAAGCTGGCAGCCGGCGTCAAGGTGCGGATCGTGGTCAGCGACCCGGCCAACCGCGGCGCCGTCGGCAGCGGCGGCTACTCCCAGATCAAGTCGCTCGCCGAGATCAGCGACGTGCTCAAGGCCCGGCTGGTCGCCCTGACGGGTGATCAGGGCAGGGCCACCGCAACGATGTGCGGCAACCTCCAGCTCGCCACCTTCCGCTCCGCCCCCACCGCCACCTGGGCCGACGGCCGCCCCTACGCCCTGCACCACAAGCTGGTGTCGGTCGACGACGCGGCCTTCTACATCGGCTCCAAGAACCTCTACCCCGCCTGGCTCCAGGACTTCGGCTACATCGTCCAGGACCGCACCGCCGCCGCCCAGCTCGACCGCGACCTCCTCACCCCCGAATGGCACCACTCCCAGGCCACCGCCACCGTCGACTGGACCACCGGCACCTGCCGCGCCTGACGGAGCGCCCGCCCGCCCTGCCCTTTGGGGCATGTTCCCCTGCCCGAAGGGCTCCTCTTCCTGCGCGTTCGAAGTCCCTTAACCCGGGCGTCACTTCCGTTGACGTTCGGCGGCACTCCGTCGTCACCGGTGATGGATTGATTGGCGGTCCGCATGCGTGCGGTTTCCGTCGGTCAACTGTCTTTTAGGGGTACGGGTCCACGATGGCTGTCGAACTCCCGGAGCCCCTGCAGTGGGTGCTGATGCTGCTCGCCGGTTCCCGTTGGCCCGAGGGCGACGAGGACCTGATGCGGGACATGGCGCGGCGTTGGCGGTCCGCCGCCGAGGCCGTGGAGGAGGGTGGGCGGGCCGCCGACTCGGCGATGAAGCGTGCGCTGGACGGCCAGCAGGGCGCCGCGATGGACGAGTTGTCGAAGAAGTGGGAGACGCTCACGCTGCCGGCGGACGGGAAGAAGCCCGGTTTCTTCCCCGGCATGGTGAAGGCCTGCAACTCGATGGCGGACAGCCTGGAGGCGATGGCCAACTCGACCGAGACGGCGAAGATCTCGATCGTGGCCCAACTGGGCATCCTGGCGTATGAGATCGCGACGGCGGAGGCGGCGGCGCCGGTGACGGCGGGGGCGTCGTTGGCGGCGATCCCGGCGGCGATCACGGCGAGCAAGCTGACGGTCCA
>NZ_JBSGEL010000105.1:0-18453 GCF_053602875.1 Kitasatospora sp. NPDC004289
TGTTTTCCACGTCGCCGGGACACCGGGGACGAGGTCGGAGAGCAGAAGCCGCAAGGCCGCCGCCCGCACGGGCGCGGTCCTGCGCGGCGCCTGACGCTCCGCTGCCCGGAAGGGCCCGCCTCCCGCTCTGGGGGGCGGGCCCTTCCGCATGTGGCTCGGCGGGGCAGCGACCCAGGGGCGCGAGGAACTGCGCGCAGGGGAACGGCAGCACGTGCAACTGGCTCGCCTGCCCCGACCTGGCTCTGGTCCGCCTTCCGTACTCGCGCAGTTCCCCGCGCCCCCGGCATCACCACCCAGTGCGCCCGCGTCACCCGGACGCCGTCGCGTCGTGGTCGGTCGTGTGCGGTGCGTCGTGCCTAGCCTCGTGGTGGGGCGACGCGAGGAGGCGGCATGCGGATGTTGGCGGCGGTTGGCGGCTGTGTGCTGCTGTTGACGGCGTGCGGCGCCCAGGTGGAACGTTCCTCCTTGAGCGTGCCGGAGGCTCCCGTCAGCGTTGCTCCCAGCCCCACCCCGGAGGAGCCGTCCCCCAGCCCCGGCCCGGGGGAGTCCGACGTGGCTCCGCTGGCGCCGCAGCTCGTCCTGGCGCAGCCCGCCGCACCTCAGCGGCCCGACTGCGCGAGGGACCTGAGCCGGGATCAGCTCCCGGCCACGTACGGCGAGGGCCCGGCGGTCTGGCTCAGCAGTGCCGCCAACGGCCCGGTGGAGCTGCGGCTGACCGAACCCGTCGCGCTCTGCCTGCACGGCTTCCGGGCGGGCGAGGAGGTCGCGGTCACGCTCTCCGTGGGCGGTCGGAGCTTCCGCACGGGTGTCCGCCCCGAGGAGGCGGCGGTGCCGGAGGGCGAGGAGCCGGCCGAGGCGCTGTTCGGCGGGGCGGGGTTGTCGGTGTACGGGGAGGACGGTGGCGTGCAGGGCAGCCGGGCCTGGCTGCTGGTACCGCCGAACGTGCCCCGGGAGGCTCTTGCCAAGGAGGGGTCCTTCCAACTCACTGCCCAACAGGGGGCGTTGACGGCCACTCATGGCCAGGGCATCGCCCTGCCGGACCACCCGGCGGGCGTCGCCGCGGCCGGCAGCCCGCGCCAGCTGGTGGTTTCCGGCTACCACCCCGGCGAACTGGTGCCCGTCGGACTGTACCGGCGCAGTGACGCGGGGGACGCGGCGCAGCTGGTGAGCCGGGTGGGGGAGGTGGTGATGCCGGTCTCCCGGGTCGCGGTCTTCGCCGTTCCGGAGGCTGCCGTCCCTGCGGACGGGGCGGCCTACTGCGTGATGGTGCCGGCGGAGGTGCCCGGCAACTGCCCCAAGGTTTGAGTGAGTTGTGGTGCCCTTGCTCTTGCGGGCGAGGGCGGAGCACGGTTCAATCTGTCTCCGTTAGGAAAGTTTCCTAATCGCCGCTTCCCCCCACGGAGTCAGCCATGCCTGTCGTGCGCCGCCGTACCGCGATCACCGGCCTCCTCGCCGCCGCCGTCTCCCTCTCCCTGGTGGGCGGTACCTCCGCCCAGGCCGCCGGGGCCGGGCTGGACGACCCGGCGAAGAAGGAGATCGCGATGAAGCTGGTCTCCAGCGCCGAGAACTCCTCGCTGGACTGGAAGGCCCAGTACAAGTACATCGAGGACATCAAGGACGGCCGGGGTTACACCGCCGGGATCATCGGTTTCTGTTCCGGCACCGGCGACATGCTCGACCTGGTCGAGCACTACACCGACCTCAAGCCCGGCAACATCCTGGCCAAGTACCTCCCGGCCCTGCGCAAGGTGAACGGCACCGAGTCGCACTCCGGCCTCGGCTCCGCCTTCGAGCGGGACTGGGCCACCGCGGCCAAGGACTCGGTCTTCCAGCAGGCCCAGAACGACGAGCGCGACCGCGTCTACTTCAACCCGGCGGTCAAGCAGGCCAAGTCCGACGGCCTGCGCGCGCTCGGCCAGTTCGCGTACTACGACGCCATCGTGATGCACGGCAACGGCGGCGACTCGACCAGCTTCTCCAACATCCGCAAGCGCGCCCTCGCCAAGGCCAAGACCCCGGCCCAGGGCGGCGACGAGACCACCTACCTGAACGCCTTCCTGGACGCCCGGGTCTGGGCGATGCAGCAGGAGGAGGCGCACAGCGACACCAGCCGGGTGGACACCGCCCAGCGGGTCTTCCTGAAGGCCAAGAACTTCGACCTCAACCCGCCGCTGAAGTGGAAGGTCTACGGCGACAGCTTCAGCATCAACAGCTGACGGTAACGTTTGGAAATCCGCTGCGCCGCTGTGATCACATGACCGTTCCGGTCCCCCGGACGGTGGGGGCACAGTGAACGGGATCGCGGCGTGAACTCCGAACAGAGCAGTCCTCCTCCGTCCTCGCCGTGGCAGGCACCGCCGCAGTGGCAGGAGGCCCCGGCTCCGCCGGTCGTCCTCCGGTCGCTGCGCGGTCCTGCGGTGGCGGCGATGGTGATGCTGGGGCTGGTGGTGCTGGTCGACCTGCTGGACGCCTTCGTCTCGCTGGTGGTCCGGGCGGACTTCCAGCGCCTGGTGGACGACCCCGGCCTGCCGGGCGACCTCGCGGTGGTGGACGAGGTGGTCGGCGCGACGGTCTCGATGGTGTCCATGGTGGCCTTCGTCGTCTGCGGCCTGGTCTTCCTCTTCTGGTTCCACCGGGCCCGCGGCAACGCGCCGGCGCTGGCGCCCTGGCAGCGGCAGAGCCGGTCGCCGGGTTGGACGGTGTGGGGGTGGATCGTCCCCGTGGTGTCGTTCTGGTTCCCCTACCAGATGACCCGGGACGTCTGGCGGGCCACCGCCCCGCAGGAGGGCCCCGCGCCCACCACCGGTCTGCTCCGCTGGTGGTGGGCGCTCTGGCTGGTGGCCCAGGGGGCCGGGATGGTCGACGCCCAGGTGTACGGCGCCGCGAGGGAGCCTGCCGAGTACGTGCTCAGCTTCTCCCTGGCGGCTGCCACCGACCTGCTGGACGCGGTCGCGGCGGTGCTGGCGATCCTGGTGGTCCGCCGGCTGACGGCGCTTCAGACCGCCGCGACTGCCCGGTACGCCGCCGGGCCGCAGGTGTCCTGGGAGTGGGCGGCATCCGGTCGGCAGCCGTAACGGCTGACGGGCCGCAGAGCCCCGGGGTGGTGTGGGCCGCCCCGGGGCTCCGTCGTGTCGTCAGCAGCCGTTCAGCACCGAGGAGAGCGCGGACTTCTCGGCGCTGTCCACCGTCAGGCCGTAGTAGTACTTCACCTGCACCCAGGCGCGGGTGTAGGTGCACTGGTAGGCGGCGCGCGGCAGCCAGGTGGACGGGTCCTGGTCGCCCTTGCTGCGGTTGCTGCTCGCGCTGACGGCGATCAGCTGGGGGCGGGTCAGGTCGTTGGCGAAGGCCTGGCGCTGGGCGGTGCTCCAGGCCCAGGCGCCGGAGCGCCAGGCCTCGGCGAGCGGCACCATGTGGTCGATGTCCAGGCTGCCGGAGGCGGTGAAGGTGACCGCGTCGTACTGGCTGTACCAGCTGCCGGAGACGGAGGCGCAGGCCGAGTCGGTGGTCACGTTGGAGCCGTCCCGCTTGAGGACCGTCTCGCGGGTGTTGCAGGTGCCCGAGATGGTGATCCAGTGCGGGAAGAGCGCCCGGTCGTAGGTGGACTCGTGGGACGGGGCGGCGACGGTCAGCGAGGCCAGGTAGCTGCGCGCGGTGGCGGCCGAGACGGGGGTCGGCAGGGCCGCCTGGGCGGGTGCGGCGCTGGTCAGCAGGGCGGCGGCGGCCAGCAGCGCGGCGCCGGCGGTGGCGAGGGCACGGCGGAATCGGGGCATGGCGAACTCCAGCATGGTGAGGGGGAGTTGACGGCCCGAAGGATCCGGGCGGCGGAGCCCCGCCATCATGGGGCAGCCGCTGTTTACGCGGGTAGACCCCGGAGGTGAATTTCTCGCTCCGGACGTTCACAGCGGATGCGCGTGCGCCGGGTGGCGGTGATCCTTGGAAGGTCCCGCCACGCTCCACAGGGAAGGACCGCACCGTGTTCGAGAAGCTGAAGAGCATGATCAAGGGCCACGAGGACACCGCCCGCACCGGCGTCGACAAGGCCGGCGACATGGTGGACGAGAAGACCGGCGGCAAGTACTCCGGCCAGGTCGACACCGCCCAGCAGAAGATCAACGAACAGCTCGGCACCCAGGAGCCGCCCGCGCCGCAGTAGGCCCGGGGAAAGCGACGGAGGCCGGAACCCGAGAAGCGGGTTCCGGCCTCCGTCGTGCGCGCGTGGAGGAACTCAGGCGGCGGTGTAGTCGTAGAAGCCCCGGCCGGACTTGCGGCCGAGCAGGCCCGCGTCGACCATCCGGGAGAGCAGCGGGGGAGCGGCGTACAGCGGCTCCTTGTACTCGTCGTACATCGACTCGGCGATCGAGACGATGGTGTCCAGGCCGATCAGGTCGCACAGGCGCAGCGGGCCCATCGGGTGGGCGCAGCCGGCCTCCATGCCCTTGTCGATGTCGGCGGCGGTGGCGACGCCGGACTCGAACATCCGCACCGCCGAGAGCAGGTACGGGACCAGCAGGGCGTTGACCACGAAGCCGGCCCGGTCGCGGGCGCGGATCGGCTCCTTGCCGAGCACCTGGACGGCGAAGGCCTCGGCCCGGGAGGTGGTCTCGGCGGAGGTGGTCAGGGTCGGGATGACCTCGACCAGCCGCTGCACCGGGGCGGGGTTGAAGAAGTGCAGGCCGATGACCTGCTCCGGGCGGGAGGTGGAGGCGGCCAGCTTCACGATCGGGATGGAGGAGGTGTTGGAGGCCAGGATGGCGTCCCGGCGCTCGACCACCTGGTCCAGGGTCTGGAAGATCTTGGTCTTGATCTCCTCCTGCTCGGCCACCGCCTCGACCACCAGGTCGCGGTCGGCGAAGTCGGCGAGGTCGGTGGTGAAGGAGATCCGCGACAGGGTCTCGTCCCGCTGCTCCTCCGTCAGCTTGCCGCGCCGGACGGCGGTCTCCAGCGAGTTGGTCAGGCGGGTCCGGCCGAACTCCAGGGCCTCGCCGGTCGCCTCGGAGACCAGCACCTCCAGCCCGGAGCGGGCGAAGACCTCGGCGATGCCCGAACCCATCAGTCCGCAGCCGACTACCCCGACGCGCGCGATGTCACTCACTCAGTTGCCCTTCACGGTGGAGCTGGGGGTGGCCCAGCGTGCTCTGACGGGTGGTGCGCCGGTGTCGTGGCCGTACGCGCCGCCCGGACGACCGTACTACCCGGCTACCAGCGAGTACATCTCGGTCCGTCATGTGATCCCGCCCTCGTCGAGCCGCGCGGGGCGTGGGCCGATCGGATGACAAGCGGCCCGGTGATCCGCCGCGCGCCCCCGGCGGGCCCGAAGAATCGGCCGGAGGGAGTGCAGGCAGTCGGAGGAGGGAGCAGGTCACCATGCCGACCGGATCGCTGGTAGGGCAGGTCGCGCTGATCACCGGGGCCGGTCGGGGCATCGGGCGGGAGCTGGCCGTCGGGCTGGCCGCGGAGGGGATGGCGGTCGGGCTGCTCGGCCGCAACCACGGGACCCTGACCGAGACGCTGCGGGAGTGCGTCAGACACGGGGCGCGCGGGGTCGCGGTGACGGCGGACGTCACCCGGCACGGCTCGGTGCGGGAGGCCGTCCGCGCGGTGGAGCGCGACCTCGGACCGGTGGACTTCCTGGTCAACAACGCCGGGCAGGTGGACCGCGAGGAGGTCCCGCTCTGGGAGACCGACCCCAACCAGTGGTGGCAGGTGGTGGAGACCAACCTGCGCGGCCCCTACAACCTGCTGCGCACCGTGCTGCCCGGCATGGTCGAGCGGCGGCGCGGCCGGGTGGTCAACCTCAACTCCGGCTTCGCGCTGCGCCCCGACGGCCACTACACCGCCTACGCCACCTCCAAGGGCGCGCTGCTGAAGCTCTCCGACAACATCGCCGACTCGCTGGCCGAGAAGCACGTCGTGGTGCTGGACATCAGCCCCGGGGCGGTGGCCACCGCGATGACGGCCGGGATGCCGATGTTCCGGGACATGAAGGCCTGGGGCTCCATCCCGTACATGGTGGCCGTCACCGTGGACGCCGCCCGGGGCCGCTTCGACGCCCTGCACGGGCGGTTCATCCACGCCGGGCGGGACAACCTGGAGCTGCTCTGCTCCCGGGCCGAGCGGATCCGCGAGTCGGACGCCCGGACGCTGCGGCTGCGCCCGTACGGCGAGGACGACCCGATGGCCTGAGGGCCGCCCGGCCCCGACGCGGCGTCAGGAGGCGGGCGCCGTCCAGCCGGTGGCCTCCTTCCAGGCGGTGTGGCCGCCGTGCACCTTGGCCCAGAGGCGGTCCCGCTCGGCCTCGTCCAAGCCCTCGGGGCCGTCCAGCACCAGGCCGAACGGGCCGGTCAGCAGGGCGAACCAGGCCTGGCGGTCGGCGACCTCGGTGACCGTGCGGACGCCGTCCGCGCCGGTGCGCACCCGCACGCAGCCGCGCAGCGCGTCGAGGGCCTCGGCCTCCCGGCGCAGCACCGTCGACACCTGGACGAACGGCGATTCCGGCGAGGTGGAGAGCCGCTCGTGCTGCTCCAGGAAGTCCGCCGTCACGGCCGGCCCCGGGCGGAAGTCCATGCCGGTGAAGGAGCCGAGCGGGTCGTGCGCCAGGCGCCAGCCGCCGGGCTCGGCCGCCGAGGGCGCCAGGCCCAGGGCGAGCGGGGCCTGACGGTACGTCCCCTCGCGCAGCGGCAGCGGCTCGTGCAGCGCGTCGCCGAGGCCGACGTCCACCAGGAACTCCCGGCCCTCGCAGCGCACGGTCAGCACCAGGTGGTTGGCGTTGGCCCCGGCCGGGTCCTCCGGGGTGTTCTGCACCCCGCCCACGTGCCGGCGGACGTCGTAGCCGAGCGAGGTCAGCAGCGCGCCGAAGGCCCCGTTCAGGTGGAAGCAGTAGCCGCCGCGGCCGGCGGCTATCCGGCGGGCCGCGTCGGCCGGGTCGATGGTGGTCCGGCGGCCGATCTGGATGTCCAGGGTCTCGTACGGGACCCGCTCGACGTGCGCCCGGTGCAGGGCGAACAGCGCGGCCACCGTCGGGTGGCTCGGGCGCTCCGCGCCGAGGTGCGCCAGGTAGCCGGCGACCAGCGGCTCGGGCAGGGCGGCGGGCCGCGGCTGCTCCGGCTCCTTCGCCGGCGGGTTCGGCCCGGCGAGCGCCTCGGCGTCGGCCACCCGCCGGTAGCCCTCGCGCAGCGGGCCGCCGCAGTGCTCCAGCACCTCGGCCACCGCCGCCGTGAACTCCCGGCCGGCGCCGCCCGCGAGCAGGGCCCGGTAGCCGTCGAGCAGGCGCCCGCCCAGCGCGGGGTGGGCCGCGCGCAGCATCCGGGGCATCCACTTGCCCTTGCCCTGCCAGTGGCCGCCGGTGGAGAGCAGCAGCTCGGCGGCGCGCTCCAGCACCAGGGCGGCGACCACGGCCCGCTCGTCCTCGGGCCGCTCGTCGAGCAGGTCGTCGTACAGGTCGGTCAGCATGTACCGCCTGGTCTCCAGCGCCTCGGCGGTGGCGGGGGCCGGACCGGCGGCGAGCAGCCGGGCGGCCTCGGCGCGCAGCTCGGAGGCGGTGCCGTCGGCGTCCAGCAGGGTCAGTCCGGTGGCGCACATGGAGATCAGCGAGGGGACGGCGTTGACCCGGTCCCAGTCGAAGAAGGCCCGGGTCGAGGACGGGGTCTGGACGAACAGCTCGACCGGCCAGCCCTCGTGACGGGTCGTCTCCCGGTACACCTCGTACCCCTCGGGGCGGACGACGACCAGGTCGAGGTCGGAGCCGGCCGTCGCCTCCCCCCGGGCGGTCGAGCCGCCGAGGTAGGCCGCCACCGCCTCCGGGTACGCCGACTTGACCAACTGCTGCGCCACCGCGAGGGGATCGTCCATGGCGGAGATGATCGCCCACGACCCCTGCTCCGCGCAGCCGATTTGCGCGGCCCGACGGGGGCCGGGGAGGTTCGGGGGGCTCAGGTCAGCTCGCCGGCCAGCAGGTCCATCAGCAGGCCGTCGTGCCAGGTTCCGTCCGCCCCGCGCTCGTACTGCCGCATCACGCCGACCGGGCGGAAGCCGACCTTGGCGTAGCAGCGGATCGCGGCCGCGTTGTCGGCCGCCGGGTCGATCACCAGGCGGTGGTGGCCGAGTGCGGTGAGCAGGTGGCGGGCCAGGGTGCGGACGGCGTCGGTGCCCAGGCCCCGGCCGTGCACCGAGGGGTCGAGGAAGACGTCGATCCCCGCGTGCCGGTACTCCGGGTCGTTCTCGGCGTACCACTGCACCGCGCCGACCACCCGGCCCCCGGCCTCGACCGCGAACACCTCCGTCTCCGGGTCGGCCAGGTCCTCCGCCACCTCGGCGGCCAGGTCGGCCTCGCCGCGCCAGCGGGCCCGGACCTCGGGGGTGCCCCGGATCTCGGCGAGCCGGGGCACGTCGTCGGCGACGGCGGGGCGGAGCGTGACGGCATCGCCGTGCAGGATGGTGGCCATGCTCCGGACGATAGGCCTTGTGGCGGTGACACGCCGTCAGGACGCCCCGGGCCGGTCGGGCGGTCCGGCCGGTTCGGCCGGTTCGGATAGCCTGAGGGCACGATGGAGAGCTTCACGACGCCCTGGGGCGAGTTCGAACTCAGCCGCTTCCCCGAGGACCCGCGGGACCGGCTGCGGGCCTGGGACGCGGCCGACGAGTACCTGCTGCGGCACCTGGCCGGGATCGACGGCGCGCCGCCGGTGCCCCTGACGGGCCGTCCGGTGGTGCTCGGCGACCGCTGGGGCTCGCTGGTCACCGCGCTGGCGCAGCACCGCCCGGTGCAGGTCTCGGACTCCCACCTGGGCCGGCAGGCCACCCGGGCCAACCTGGCCCGGGCCGGGGTCGAGCCGGGCGCGGTCGAGCTGCTCACCACCCAGGACCCGCCGCCGGAGCGGATCGACGTCCTGCTGGTCCGGGTGCCCAAGAGCCTGGCCCTGCTGGAGGACCAGCTGCACCGCCTGGCCCCGGCCGTGCACGCCGGCACGGTGGTGGTCGGCACCGGCATGGTGACCGAGATCCACACCTCCACGCTCCAGCTCTTCGAGCGGATCCTCGGCCCGACCAGGACTTCGCTGGCCGTCCGCAAGGCCCGCCTGATCTTCTGCACCCCCGACCCGGAGCTGCCCCGCGGTGCCAACCCCTGGCCGCTGCGCTACGAGCTCCCGGCCGGGATCGGGGCGGTCTCCGGACGGACCGTCACCAACCACGCGGGCGTGTTCTGCGCGGACCGCCTCGACATCGGCACGCGCTTCCTGCTCGGCCACCTGCCGCCGACCGTCGGCCCGCTGCGGATCGCCGACCTCGGCTGCGGCAACGGCGTGGTCGGCACCGCCGCCGCCCTGGCCAACCCCGAGGCAGAGCTGCTCTTCGTCGACGAGTCCCACCAGGCGGTGGCCTCGGCCGAGACCACCTTCCGGGACGCGCTGGGTCCGGAGGCGAAGGCGGAGTTCACCGTCGGCGACGCCCTCACCGGCGTCGAGCCCGGCTCGCTCGACGTGGTCCTGAACAACCCGCCCTTCCACAGCCACCAGGCCACCACCGACGCCACCGCCTGGCGGATGTTCACCACCGCCCGCCGGGCGCTGCGCCCGGGCGGCGAGCTCTGGGTGATCGGCAACCGGCACCTGGGCTACCACGTCAAGCTGAAGAAGCTCTTCGGGAGCTGCGAACTGGTCGCCAGCGACCGCAAGTTCGTGCTGCTGAGGGCCGTCCGCCGGTAGGGCAGGCCCGGCTCCGGGCGCCTCAGCGCCGCCAGTACAGGTGGTGGGTCACGCCGCTCGGGCTGGGCACGACGTCCCGGTGGAAGCGGTCGAGCAGCTCGTCCGGCGACTCCCAGAGCTTCAGCCCGGTGCCGAACTCCAGGGGCGAGACCACCACGTGCAGGGTGTCCACCAGGTCGGCGTCCAGGAACCGGCGGATGGTGGAGACCCCGCCGCCGAGGCGGACGTCCTTGCCGTCCGCCGCCTCCTTGGCCAGCTGCAGCACCTCGTCCGGTTCGCCGGAGACGAAGTGGAAGGTGGTGTCGGAGAGGGTGAACGCGGGGCGCAGGTGATGGGTCATCACGAACACCGGGGTGTGGAACGGCGGCTCCTCGCCCCACCAGCCGCGCCACTCCTCGTCCTGCCAGGGCCCGCGCTGCGGCCCGAACTTGTTCCGGCCCATGATCTCGGCGCCGATGCCCCGCGCGTAGTCCCGGAGGAACAGGTCGTCCAGGCCCCGGCTGCCGCCGGGGCCGGAGCGCAGCGGCCAGCTGGCGGTGGCGCCGGCCCAGGCGAACAGCTTCCCCGGGTCGACGTGTCCGAACGGACGCTCCAGCGTCTGGTCCTCGCCCGCGCCGATCCCGTCGGCGGAGACGTTGAAGTTCTGGACCCTCAGCAGCTGCGGCACGCTTCTCCTCCTGCGGTCGTCGGTACCGACGACGGTACGGCCCCGGTCGGACAGCGGTCGTGCCAACCCGCCGGGGCCCTGAGGGGGAGTCAGGCGCCGTACACCTCGGCCAGGAAGGCCTCGACGACCTCGGTGTAGAGCTCCGGGCGCTCCATCGCGGGGATGTGGGCGGTGTCCGGGAGGTCGGCGACCCGGCCGTGCGGGGCGGCCTGGGCGAAGGGGCCGGCCAGCGAGATCAGGGCGGGGGAGTCCAGGGCGCCGTTGGCGGCCAGCACGGGGACGGTGACCTCGCCGGCCCGGCCCAGGGTGGCGGAGACCTGGACGTGGTGGTTGGGCTCGTCCGGAGTGTGCTTCATGATCGTGCGCAGCGCCATGTCCCGGCGGCGGCGCACCAGTTCGGGGTCGAGGTCGGTGACCTCGCGGTACGGGCCGGCGATCCAGAGGGCGAGCGAGTCGAGCCAGCCCTCGATGTCGCCGGACATCAGGGCGGTGCTGTTCACCACGTGGCCCGCCTCGTTCCACGGGTCGGTGACGGTGGGCTCGTGGGTGCCGCCACCGCTGATCAGGATCCCGGCGACCAGCTCGGGGTGCTCCAGCACCGTCTCCACCGCGATCGTGCCGCCCATCGAGAGGCCGACCAGCACGGCGGGGCCCAGGTCGAGGTGGCGCAGCAGGGCGGCCAGGTCGTCGCACTGGCGGAACGGGCCGGTCGCGTTGGCCGAGGCGCCGTGGCCCCGGGCGTCCGGGGCGATCACCCGGTAGCGGGCGGAGAGGGCGTCGACCTGGGCGTCCCACATGGTGAAGTCCATGAATCCGCCGTGCAGCAGCACGACGGGGCGGCCGGAGCCCGCGTCGCGGTAGGCGAGGGGGCCGTCCCCGGACTCGAAGGTGCGGACGGTGTCGGCGTAGGACTGCTCGGTGGCGTTCGTCATGACAACCAAGGTGCCATGTCTACGGGAGAATGACAACCAGGTTGTCATTCTTCTCGGAAAATTGGCACCTCGGGTGTCATGATGGACGGGTGACCGACACCGACGCTCCCCGTGAACCCGAACCCGATCTCGCCCCCCGGTTGATGGAGGTCTTCGCCCTGGTCGGCCCGCTCTACCGGCGGGTCCAGCGCAAGGTCGAGACGGACGTCCCCGAACAGGGCCTGTCCGTCGGCGTCCGGGCCGTCCTCGACCTGCTCCGCGAGCACGGGCCGATGACCGTCCCCCAGATGGGCCGGGCCCAGGCGCTCAGCCGTCAGTTCGTCCAGCGGATGGTCAACGACGCGCTCGCGGACGGGTTGGTGGAGGCCATCCCCAACCCGGCCCACCAGCGCTCCTCGCTGATCCGGCTGACCGACGGCGGCCGTGCCGCCATCACCGCCGTGCTGGACCGTGAGCACGGGCTGCTGCGCCACATCGGCGGGGACGTCACTGCGGCCGACGTCGAGACCACCGTCCGGGTGCTCGGCCGGATGCTGGAGCTCTTCGAGGACGTGGACGTGAACTGACGGGCGCTCAGAGCGTCGGCGCGGCCTCCTCGACGAGGAAGTCCCCCGGGCCCGGCTCCTGCTCGGCGAACACCTCGCCGGCCGCCAGCCGGGCCCGCAGCCGCAGCACCGCACCGGGCGCCACCCCCGCCAGCTGCGCCGGGCGGACGGCGATCCCGAAGGCCTGGCCCACCCGGGGCGAGAGCAGGTCGGCGAAGCCCGGCACCGGGGTGGCCGAGAGCAGCTCCACCTGGGCGAGCCGCCAGTCCGGCAGCCGGGGGTGCGGGCCCGCGCTCACCAGCCGGGCCCGCAGCGCGGTCAGGTTCTCCATCGACGCGACCATCGGCTCATGCCTCCACGGTGGTGCGGGCCCCGGCCAGCAGCGCGGCCAGGGCGGCGGCGATCGGCAGGCCGGTGTGCGATTCGTAGTAGCTGTAGGCGGGCATCGGATTCACCTCGAAGCACACCCAAGCACCGTCCGGCCGCCGCCGCAGGTCGATCCCGGCCAGCGGCAGACCCAGCGCGGCGGCCAGCGCCACCGACCGCTCCGCCACCGCCTCCGGCAGCTCGTACGCCGTCAGCTCGGCCCGCCGGCCGTCCCGGTGGGCGTAGCGGTAGTCGACGGCGGTGCTCTCCACCTCGGCGGCGAACACCTCCCGGCCGACCACGTGCACCCGGACGTCCCGGCCCGGCACGTGGGCCTGGAACTGGGTCGGCAGGCCGCGCACCAGGTGCAGGCGTGACTCGTCGTCAGGGGTCAGCTCCCGCACGATCGAGCGGATGCCGCTGACCGACTTGTAGACCACCCGGCCGTGCTCGGCGCGGAACTCCCGCACCTCCTCCGGGTCGTCCGTCACCAGCGTCTCCGGCACCGGGAAGCCGGCGCGGGCGATCAGCTGGGCCTGGTACGGCTTGGACCCGTTGGACTCCATCGCGAGCGGACGGTTCACCACCAGGGCGTCGGCCCAGTCCAGCCAGTCGGTGAACCAGCGGTGGAAGGCCGCCGCCCGGGCCCGCGCCGCAAGGTCGTCCCCCGGGGCGGCCGGCAGCTCCAACGGGCGGGCGTAGACGGCCGAGACCTCGGCCAACGGCACCCGCCGCCCGTCCACGGCCACCAGCCCGGCCAGGCCGGTCCCGCAGACCAAGTCGTACCGGGCCAGCCGGGCCTGATCGATCACCAGGTGCTCGTACCCGGCCGCCCGGGCCGCCTCCACGGCCCGGGTCAGCGGCGGATCGTCGAGCAGCCCGTAGAAGAGGATCACCGCGCCACCTCCCGGACCGGGCCCCGCGGGCCGGCTGCGCCGGGCAGGGGCAGGGAGCGACGGTCGGCTTTCGGTGCGCCTGCGCCGGCGGTTGGGACGGCGACGGCGTCGTGTCCTGGCACCGGGTCGGCGGGAGGGTGGTCCGCGGGCCGGTCCGCCGGCGCCCGCTCCGCGCGCAGCCCTGTCGGGTCAGGCCCGAGCGGACCGCGGAGGCGCCGGCCCGGCGCTTCGCCGTCGGTGGCGGGACGGTCCGACGCCCCGGCGTCCTCCTGTCGTGTCGTCGGCCCGCCGCAGGCGGTGGCGGTGTCGTGGAGCCAGTCGGCGACGGCGGTGCGGTGGGACCCGGCGGTCAGGGGTGGGTGGAGGTCGACCTCGGTGAGGTGGCCGGTGGGGGTGAAGCGGAGCCCCAGGAGGGTGGTGCCGAGGCGGTCGGCGAGGAGTCTGGCGCGGGGGCCGTAGCGGGCGGCGGCGGGGCCGAGGAGGTGGGGGCCGCAGAGGAGGAGACCGGGCCCGGTGACCCGGGCGGGGTGGAGCTCGGCCGGGACGGGGGCGCCGGGGCCGCCGGGCCAGTCCAGCTCGCGGACCAGCCGCTCGTCGGGCCCGGCGGCGAGCAGGCCGCTCCGGGTGGCCCGGCCGGTGCGGGCCACCGGCAGGCCGAGGTGCCCGGCCAGCGCGAGGGCGGTGGCGGGGGAGAGCGCGCCCGGAGAGGTGCCGCAGGAGTGGTGCGGGCCGAGCACCCGGGGCCCGAGGCCGAGCAGCCAGCTGGCGAGCAGCGCGTACCGCTCGGCCCGGGCGTAGTCGTGGTCCTTGGCCGAGACGCCGGCCGCCCGGGTCAGCGGAAGGTGCGTCAGGCGGTGCAGCACCGCGCCCACCCCGTCGTCGGCGAGCCGCTCGCCGTCGGGCAGGGTGAGCACGGTGCGGGCGGCCCCGGCGGCGTCCACCCGGTGCGACCACCGGGCCCGGAGCAGCTCTCCGGGCCCGAGCAGCAGCACCCGTCCGCCGCCGGGCCGGCCGGCCAGGGCGCGGGCCACCGAGGCCGCACCCAGGTCGGTCCGGTCGGCCAGCACGAGGACCGTGCGGGGCGCCGCGGGGGCCGGGGTCACTGCGGGGGCAGGTTGTCGAAGGCCCGCTTGGCGGCCGGGTCACCGCCGGCCATGGCCTGCCGGAGGCCCTCGGTCTCCGGGTCGTAGACCGGGCCGCCCTGCAGGTCGGGGCGGAGCGAGGACCCGATGAACGGCTCGCCGCCGCCCGCGTCCTGACCGCCGTCCTGGCCACCCTGGCCGTACTGGCCGTACTGCTCGTCCTCGCCGCCCTGACCGCCCGTCAGGGCCTGCTCCACGGCGGCCAGCCGGGCCTGGAGGTCGAGCACCGCCTCGGTCAGCGGGTCGGTGTCCCCGCTGCTGCGCTCGAAGGGGAGCTTGGGCCGCTCGGGCCGCTTGTTCTCGACCCGGTCCTTGATGTCCTTGCGCTCCTTGAAGGGCTCCTTGACCTCCTTCCGGGCGTCCTTGCGCTCCTTGAACGGCTCCTTGAGGTCCTTGAGCCCGTCCTTCAGCTCCTTGCGGGCGTCCTTGAGCTCCTTGCCGCCGTCCTTGAGCTCCTTGACCAGCGGCTTGCCGCAGGAGACGGAGACGGTGGCGGTCATGCTGACCGCCGGGGCGGGGATGCCGGTGACGGAGACGCAGGTGTCGGCGCCCGCGTAGGACTTGGAGCTCGGCGTGCTGCCGGAGCTGAACTCCGTCCGCCCCGCGCTGCCCGGGTACGGGTCGCCGCCGTCGCCGCGGTTGCGGGCCAGCTCCAGGTCGCGGCGGTCGTCGGCCTGGACGAGGCCGACCTTGTAGTGGTTCTCGTCGGTGTTGCCCGGCTTGCTCTCGTCCACGTGCCAGATCAGCAGGCCGGCGCCGGGCAGCGAGACGTCGTAGCCGCTCTGCTGGCGGTTCTCCACCAGGAAGTACTCGTTGCCCCCGGCGCCGTCCTTCCAGAGCCGGTGGACGGTGTGGCTGGACTTGACGTCCTCGAAGGTGACCGGGCCGCCGGAGGTGACCACGGTGGCGCTGGCCCAGCCCTGGTTGACCTTGCACCAGGCGGACGGGTGGGTCGGCACGTCGCCCCCGCCGCCCCAGGAACCGCCGCCCATCAGGCACCAGTTGCCCACGCCCTCGGAGGTGCCGTCGGTGTCGTAGAGGTCGGGGAAACCGAACAGCAGGTGGCCCAGCTCGTGCGCGCAGACGCCGATCTTGGCGTCCTCGGGGATGGTGAGGTAGGCGAACACCTTGGTGCCGTCCACGTTCTGCACGTCGGGCAGGGTCCACTTGTGGGACCAGATGTCGCCAGGGGCGCCGGTGGCCTCCCCGCCGGAGCCGGCGTGCACCACGATGAAGGCGTCCACGAAGCCGTTGCCGTCGTTGTCGTACGGGGTGAAGTCCACCGTCGGGTCGGCGGCCAGCAGCGCGTCACGGGCCATCAGGTGGGCGCGGGGCTCCCCGGTGGGCCGGCCGATGCCGAAGTTCCCGTTGGCGTACCAGGCCAGCGTCTGCGGCAGCCGGAGCGGGCCGAGCACCTCGCCGACGATGTCGACCAGGCCGTGCGTCACCTCGCGGTAGTACTCGCGGACGGAGCCGTGCGGCAGCTCGCCGAGCGAGAAGAACAGCTTCTCGAAGTGCGCCTGATCGGCCGTCATGTGCTTGTCGGAGAAGTCCGCCAGGACGACCACGACCCGTACCGCGCCGCGCAGCGGGGCCCGCTCGGCCGCCGCCTGCTTGATCGTGGTGTACGGGGTGCCGAGCGGGAACTCCTCGGGCGGGAAGATGGCGCCGTCGTCGAAGCCGAGCCGGTGCGGCGTGCGCCCCACGGTGAACTGCCCGGCCAGTTCGTCCGGGCCGGAGCGCAGCCGGGCCAGCTCCTGCTGGAGCCGGTCGCGGAGCTCCGGGCTGGGTGCCACGGCGCAGAAGTCGGACCAGACGGCCCGGGCCGCGGTCGCGGCCTCGGCTCCGGTACCGGCTCCGGCTCTGGCGGCGGGGGTGGAGGGGGAAGGGGACTGGGGCATGGCGGCTCCCTCGGCAGCGGGCTGCGATCTGCTGACTACGCATGGTAGTGAGCCGAGCGCACGTGCGATACCGCCGTCCGGGGGAGCCGCCTCGGCGCACCCCTTGGCGCGCTGGCCCTGTTCGACGACGAATCGTTCCACCGGGCCGTGCGGTGCGAGGTGCCGGGTGCGAGGTGCCGGGTGCCGCCCGCGGGGGTCAGCCGCGGGCCGGCGTCTCCTCGGCGGGGCAGAGCACGTCGCCCGCCGGGCGGCGGCCGGTGGTGAGGAAGGCGGTCACCAGCCGGTCGCCGCAGGCGTTGCCGTTGGCGGCGTAGACGTCGTGGCCGCCGGAGTCGACCGCGACCATCCGGGCCCGGTGGCCGAAGGCCTGACGGAGCTTCAGGGCACCCGCGTACGGGGTGGCGGGGTCGCGCAGGTTCTGCGCCAGCAGGACGTTGGGCGGGCCGTCCGGGGTGATGCGGACGGGCGGCTCGGCGGGGGCGGGCCAGAACGCGCAGGGCATCACGTTCACCGGCATGCCCGCCGTGAGCGGGTGCTTCGCGCGGGACTCCGCGACGTCCCCGGCGATCGCGGCCGGGTCGCGCGGCCAGGCCACGTCGTTGCAGAGCACGCCGACCGAGACCGCCACGGTGTTCTGCAGCGCCCGGTCCGGCGGCAGCTGCGGCGCGGGCGGGGTGCGGCGCTCCAGCCCGGCCCGCATCAGCTGCGCCAGGGAGGGGAAGCGCTCGTCGTCGTAGAGGGTGTTGAGCAGCGCCTCGCGGAGCGCGTTCCCGTCCAGGGCCTCCGGGTTGGCGCCCGGCCAGGGCAGCGGCTCGCGGTCCAGCCGGGCGGCCAGCTCCAGGAAGAGCGGCCGGACCTGCTCGGGGCGCTCGGCCAGCCGCAGCGGGTTGTCCGGCGCGGCGGCCCAGCGGGCGAAGTCCGGGAACCGGTCCTCGGTGCCCGGCCCGAACGCGGCCAGCCAGCCCCGGCCGACCTTCGCCGGGTCCGGGTCGTCGTTGCTGTCCAGCACCACCCGGTCGGTGCGGTTCGGGAACATCGTGGTGTACACCGCCCCGGCGTAGGTGCCGTAGGAGATGCCCCAGAGCGAGAGCCTGCGCTCCCCGAGGGCCTCCCGGATCCGGTCGATGTCCCGGGCCTCGTTGGCGGTGGAGAGGGTGCGCAGCACCGGGCCGCCGTTGCGCAGGCAGGTCTCCGCGACCCGCCGGGCGGTGTCGGCGTTGGCGGTGGTCGAGCCGTCGGCGGCCGGCCAGGGGCGCAGCTTCGTCATCGACAGGTCCTCGTGCGCCAGCCCGCAGTCCACCGGCGTGCTCCGGCCGACCCCGCGCGGGTCGAAGCCGACCAGGTCGTACATCTCCCGCACCTCGGGCGGCAGTTGCTTCGCGGCCTTGGTCGGCCAGTCGACCGCCCCGCCGCCCGGGCCGCCGGGCACCATCAGCAGCACGCCGCGACGGCGCTCCGGCCGCTCGGCCGGGATCCGCGAGACGGCCAGGGTGATCCGCTGCCCGCCGGGATCGGCGTGGTCCAGCGGCACCTCGACGGTGGCGCACCGCTGGCGGGGGTCGAGGTCCTTGCCGGGGCAGCTGGTCCAGCTCGGGCGCTGCGGGGCCGCGTCGGCCCGGGGGACGGCGAGTCCGAGGAGCGAGGCGGCCACGGCGGTCGCGGCGGCGAGGGCGGCGATTCGATGCGTTGTCATGCCCCGAAGTCTTCTCCGAACGCCCCGCCCGCCCCATGCGGCCACCAGGCCACTCGGAGGTGGGGTTCTCCCCACCCCCGAACGGGAGTTGACCTTCCGTCAGGCGCAGTCGAAGCGCTGGGCGAACGGCCGGCCGGGGCAGCGGCGGCACTCGAACAGGTAGACCCCGCCCAGATCGCCCAGCGTCAGGCCGGGGCCCTCCGCCCGCGGATCCTCGTCGGCGGGCGTCCAGGCCGTGGACGACAGGGCGTCGCCCTCGGTGCTCTCGACGGTCAGCAGGTGCTCCATCGGCCGCCGGCAGACCGGGCACCGCGGAACATCGGGGTCCTGGCTCCAGCCCGGGTAGCCGCCCAGCTTGATGCCCGGTGCGGTGGAGAGGTGGTACTGGTAGGCCCAGCCGCGCTCCTCCTCCAGCCGGTCGAACCGCTCCTCCAGGGCGTCCCACAGCTCCTGCGGCAGGTCCCAGCTCGGGTACTCCGTCACCGCCTCCGGGTGCACGGTGCACGGCCGGGGCACGGCGAGGTCGTGGAGAAGGACGGCACCCGTCACAAGATCACCAAGGGCACCATCTACGTCCTGGACCAGCACGACCCGCACTACCTGATCGCCT
>NZ_JBSGEL010000106.1:0-18386 GCF_053602875.1 Kitasatospora sp. NPDC004289
CACCCCACTCCCGACCGGCCCCCCCCGCACGCCGGGCGCCGGGCGGCGGACAGCAGGCAGCGCGGACGGCAAGCGGCGCGGCGGAGTCGATCACATGCGCGCGACACTCGCCGAGTCACAGCCCGCCTCACCGGTCGGCCCGTTGACGCTGCGCGCAGCGCACACCGGACGCCGAGCACCGAGCACCGAGCGTCGAACAGCGGACGGCACGGACGGCAAGTGGCGCGGCTAAGCCGATCACATGCGCGCGACACAGCCCGCGCCACAACCCACCTCTCCCGTCAGCCCGTTGACGCCGCGCGCAGCGCAAAACCGGGCGGTGCGGACTCCACCACGCCGTTCACACCACGGTCCGCCCTTCCCGTCACCCCGTCGGCTCCGCGCGCAGCGCGCGCCGGACGGCGCGGCGGAGCCAGTGGTGGGCTCCGTCAGCGGTGTGGCGGGGGTGCCAGGCCATGCCGATGGTCAGGGGCGGGAGCGGCAGCGGGATGTCGAGCAGGTGGAGCCCGAGGGCCTCGGCGTCGTGGGTGAGGGGAGAGGCGGCGGCGCCGGGGAGTGCGGCGGGGACCAGGCAGACCAGGTCGCTGCGGGCGGCCAGGGTCATCGCGGCCAGATGGCCGGGCAGCACGACGCCGACCCTGCGCCGCAGGCCCCGCTCGGCCAGGGCCGTGTCGAGCGGCCCGCCGAAGCGGCCGCGCCGGCTGACCGCCACGTGCTCCGCGGCGGCCAGCCGGGCCGGGGTCAACTCCCCTTCGAGCAGCGGATGTCCGGGCCGGACGGCCGCCACCATCCGGAGCTCGGCCAGCTCCTCCACCCGGGTCTCCGGATCGACGTGGTCGATCGATCCCACCTCCAGGTCGATCCGCCCGTCGCGCAGGGCGGGCCCGGCCTCCAACTCCTCGGCCAGGACCCGGAAGGAGACCCCGGGCGCCTCCCGCCCGGCGAGCCGCAGCAGCCCGGGAGCGAGCGCCGAGCCGACCAGGTCGGCGGCCTGGAGGGTGAAGGTGTTGCGCAGCCCGGCCGGGTCGACGCCCGTGCCCGGGCTGAGCAGCGCGGCCAGGCTGCGGACCACGGCGGCGGCCTCCTCCCGCAGCTCCTGCGCCCGTGGGGTGGGGACCATGGTCTGCCCGGCCCGGACGAGCAGGGGGTCCTGGAGGACGCGGCGCAGTCGGGCCAGGGTGCGGCTCATCGCGGCGGGCGAGGTGTGCAGCCGCGCGGCCGCCCTGGTCACGCTCTGCTCGGCGAGTAGGGCGTCCAGGGCGACGGCGAGGTTGGCATCGAGGGCCGGGGAGACGCCGTTCACCTGCATCATTCCGTTCCGGGCAATGATCGTGTGCTGGGATTCCCATTGTGGCAGCACCTCGCGCCTCAGCAGGATGAAGGGCGTACCGACCGGCACCAACCGACCCACGAGGTTTTCATGATCGTCATCACTGCGCCCACCGGGAACATCGGCCGCCACCTGCTCCCCCTCCTCCTGGCACCCGCCGTCGAGGAGAAGGTGCGGGTGGTCGTCCGCGACCCCGCCCGCCTGCCCGCCGCCGCGCACGGCCGGGTCGAGGTGGTCACCGGCTCGCACGGGGACCGCACCGTCCTGGACCGGGCCTTCGAGGGGGCGGACGCCGTCTTCTGGCTGGTCCCGCCGGACGGCTCCCGCACCCCGGAGGAGGCCTACGCCGGCTTCACCCGACCCGCCGTCGGCGCCCTCGCCGCCCACGGCGTCGGGCACGTGGTCGGGGTCTCGGCCCTCGGCCGGGGCACCCCGCTCGCCGACCGGGCGGGCCTGGTCACCGCCTCCCTCGCGATGGACGACCTGATCGGCGCGTCCGGCGTCAACTACCGCGCCCTGGCCTGTCCTTCCTTCTACGAGAACCTGCTGGAGGACGTCCCGTCGATCGTGGAGCGCGGCGTCTTCACCGACTCGGTCGACCCGTACCTGAAGACGCCGCTGGTCGCGGTCGCCGACATCGCGGCGGCCGCGGCGGCCCTGCTGCTGGACCGCTCCTGGAGCGGCACCGGCAGCGTCCCGGTGCTCGGCCCGGACGACCTCTCCCCGCTCGACCGGGCCCGGATCCTGACCGAACGGCTCGGCCGCCCGGTCCGCTACGAGCACCAGCCCTACGGGGAGTTGCACGCCGCCCTGGCCGGCTACGGCCTGGACGAGGACTTCGTCCGGGGCGTGGTCGAGATGAAGCGCGCCAAGGACGCCGGCCTGGACGCCGGCGCCGTCCGCTCCCCCTCCGCCGCCTCCACCCTCTCCTTCGCCCAGTGGTGCACCGACACCCTCGCACCCACCGTCCTGGAGGCCTCCTGATGACCACTCACCCGAACACCACCCCGGTCACGGCGTTCATGCTGCTCAAGACCACGCCGGAGTGGCTCGCCCTGACCGTCGAGGAACGGCTGCACGCCTTCACCACCCAGGTCCTGCCCGCCATCGAGGCGCGGACCACCGGTGTCCGCTCCCGCTTCTACGACACCGAGTTCTACTCCTCCCGGGTCACCGACGTCTGGGTCTGGGAGGCCGACGACCACCACGCGTACCAGCTCCTGGTCGACGCGCTGCGCGAAACCCCGTTCTGGGACCGCTACTTCGAGGTCGTGGACCTCCTGGTCGGCACCGAGAACGGCTACGCCCGCACCTACGGGCTCGCCCCGGTGGCCACGATCACCACCTGAGCCCGCAGCACCCGTGCCGCCCACGCCGCCTGCGCCGCCTGCGGACCATGGCCGGATGTGCCAGAAGCCCGTCATTGCGGACATCGGGCGGCGGGCGGCAGGATCGGGGCATGCCCGCTCCGCACCGTGTGGTGATCGCCGCCTTCCCCGGGGTCGAACTCCTCGACGTCACCGGCCCCGCCGAGGTCTTCTCCGTCGCCTCGCGGCTCACCGGCGGCGCCGGGCCCACCGAAGGCGCCGGGCCCACCGGGGCCGCGTACCAGGTACGGGTGGCCACCGCCGACGGCGGGCCGCTGACCACCTCCAGCGGGGTCCGGCTGCTGGCCGACCTGCGCCTGGACGAGGTGCGCGGACCACTCGACACCCTGCTGGTCGCCGGAGCGATCGAGCCGCTCGGCGACGGCTCCGCCGTGGTGCCGGTGGTGGACCGTCAAGTGGTGGACTGGGTAAGGCGATCGGCGCCCCGCGCCGGGCGGGTCGGGTCGATCTGCGCGGGGGCACACCTGCTGGCCGCGGCCGGCCTGCTCGACGGACGGCCGGCCACCACCCACTGGCTGACCGCCGACCGGCTGGCCGCCGACCACCCGCAGGTCCGGGTCGACCCCGATCCGATCTTCGTCCGGGACGGCCGGGTGTGGACCTGCGCCGGGGTCACCTCCGGGCTGGACATGACGCTGGCGATGGTCGCCGAGGACCACGGCCAGCAGCTTGCGCTGGCCACCGCCCGCGCCATGGTGATGTACGTCAAACGGCCGGGCGGGCAGAGCCAGTTCAGCGTCCCGCTCTCCGTCCGGGAGGCCGAGGACGACCGGATCGACGGGCTGCGGCGGTGGATCGCCGAGCACCTCACCGACGACCTGTCCGCCGAAGCCCTGGCCGCCAGGCTGCACCTGAGCGTGCGCCACTTCTCCCGCCTGTTCCGCGAACGCACCTCGCGGACCCCGGCGGCCTACGTGGAGTCGGCCCGGCTGGAGGCCGCCCGCCGACTGCTCGAGGAGACCGGCCTCGGTCTCCCGGAGGTCGCCGCCGAGAGCGGCCTGGGCTCGGTCGAGACCCTGCACCGGGTCTTCCGCCGCCGCCTGGGGACCACCCCGGCGGAGTACCGCCGCCGCTTCTGACCGACCGCCCCGCCTTCACTTCAACCGCCGTACCCACGGCGGCACTTCACCCTGCCCACCCCCCGAGGAGAGCCATGCCCGGCGCCACCCGCACCACCCGCACCCAGGTCGTCCCGATCCCGGTGCTCGGCCGACACGCCGTCAACGCCCACCTGCTGCTCGGCCGCCGCCCCGTCCTGGTGGACGCGGGCATCCCCGGCCGCGGGCGGCACCTGCTCGACCGGATCGCCGCCCAGGGCGTGGACCCGGCCGACCTGGCGTTGATCGTCATCACCCACGGGCACATCGACCACTTCGGCTCCGCCGCCGAACTCCACCGCCTCACCGGCGCGCCCGTCGCCGCCCACGTCGCGGACCTCGGGCCGTACCGCTCCGGCCGCGCCCGGCAGCCGTACCTGCCCAACGGCCCGATGGGCCGGCTGATGGCGCGACGCCGCGAACTCCACGTCCCCGTCGAGCCGTTCGAGCCCTCACTCGCCGTCACCGGCGAGACCGACCTGGCGGACTTCGGGCTCGACGCCAGGATCGTCCCGACCCCCGGCCACACCGCCGGTTCCGTCTCGGTGCTGACCGGCGACGGCGACCTGGTGGCCGGCGACCTGATCGCCAACTCCTTCATGGGCCTCGTCCCCGGCCGCCCCGCCAACCCACCCTTCCACGACGACCCCCGCCAGAACCTCACCAGCCTCCGCCGGATGCTCGCCCTCTCCCCCACCCGCCTCCACGTCGGCCACGGCCCGGCCCTCGACCCGGACCGCGTCCGCCGCTGGGCCGAACGCGAGGACGCCCGCCTCACCCGCCTGGAGCGCTCCGGCCGCCTGCGGGTCCGGGCCGCCGATTGAGGGCTGTCACCTTGGCCGAACGGTCAGTGGCCGGGGGTCAGTTGGCCGGAGAGGCGGGCGTGGAGGTCGGCGCTCGGGGGGTTGAGGCCGGTGAGCTCGACGGTCTTGCCGCGCTGCGCGTACCTGGCGGTGACGGCGTCCAGGGCGGCGACCGAGGAGGCGTCCCAGACGTGGGCGCGGCTGAGGTCGATGGTGATCCGGTCCGGGTCGCCGGCGTAGTCGAAGCGGGTGAGCAGCTCGTTGGCCGAGGCGAAGAAGAGCGCGCCGTCCACCGCGTAGACCACCCGCCCGCCGTCCGGGTCGCGGACGGCGGAGAGCCGGGCGTGGTGGGCCACCCGGCGGGCGAAGACCGCCATCGCGGTGAGCGAGCCGACCACCACCCCGGCCGCGAGGTTGGCGGTGGCGACCACCACCACGACGGTGACCACCATGACGGCGAGCTCCCCGGCCGGCATCCGGCGCAGCGTTCCGGGCATGACGGAGTGCCAGTCGAAGGTGCCGACCGAGACCATCACCATGACCGCGACCAGGGCCGCCATCGGGATCTCGGAGACCACCGGACCGAGGAGCACGCAGAGCACCATCAGGAAGGCACCGGCCAGGAAGGTGGAGAGCCGGGTGCGGGCGCCGGAGACCTTGACGTTGATCATCGTCTGGCCGATCATCGCGCAGCCGCCCATCCCGCCGAACAGCCCCGTGACGACGTTGGCGACGCCCTGGCCGACGGACTCGCGGGTCTTGTCCGACCGGGAGTCGGTCAGCTCGTCCACCAGCTGGGCGGTCATCAGCGACTCCAGCAGGCCGACCAGCGCCATCGCCAGCGCGTAGGGGGCGACGGTGGCGAGGGTCTGCGGGGTGAACGGGACGTCGGGCAGGCCCGGCAGCGGCAGCGAGTCCGGCAGCCCGCCCTTGTCGCCGACCGTGGGCACCGCGATCCCGGCGCCGAGGGTGAGGGCGGTGAGCACCACCACGGTGACCAGCGGCGCCGGGACCACCCTGGTGAGCTTCGGGGAGAGGACCATCAGTACGAGCCCCACCGCCAGCAGAGGGTAGACCGCCCACGGCACGTGGGTCAGCTCCGGGAGCTGGGCCAGGAAGATCAGGATCGCCAGCGAGTTGACGAAGCCGACCATCACGGAGCGGGGCACGAAGCGCATCAGCCTCGCCACCCCGAGCCCGCCCAGCACGATCTGGAACACCCCGGCCAGGATCACCGCCGCCACCAGGTACCCGAGGCCGTGCTCCCGGTTGAGCGGCGCGATCACCAGGGCGACCGCGCCCGTGGCGGCCGAGATCATCGCCCGCCGTCCGCCGACCACGGCGATCACGACGGCCATGGTGAAGGAGCCGAACAGACCGACCTGCGGCTCGACCCCGGCGATCACCGAGAACGAGATCGCCTCCGGGATCAGGGCCAGCGCGACGACCAGTCCGGCCAGGACCTCGGTGCGCCAGACCCTCGGGTCCGACAGCCACTCGGGGCGCAGGCGGCCGGCCGGGGCGGGGGCGGGGGAAGACACGGGTGGTGCACCTCGTCGTGCTCGGGCCCGGCCCCGCGGTGGGACGGGACGGGGCGGTGCGGGTGGTCCGGCGGCGGGGCCGGGCAGGCAGTGGGTGACTCTACGGCCGCCTCCGGCGCCACCGGCCGCACCCAGGGCTACCCGACTCAACCCGCCCGACAGACCGTCAGGTCAGCGACCAAGCAACGGCCCTGACGGCCCGGAATCCGCTACCGGCTGCCCCGGGCCCCGTGGCAGCATGCGCGCCATGGAGACGAACGGGGTGCCCGTCACCGAGGCGGAGGCGGTACGGGAGCTGCGGCGGATCGCCCACTCCTGGGTGGACGGCCGGCACCAGGAGCCGCGCCTCCTGATCGAGGCGGCGCTCCGCGCCCTGGACGCCGGCCTCTACACGCCCTCGCTGCTGCACCTCGCGGCACTGATGAGTGCCGAACGCGACGAGGCCCCGGCCCTGTTCGACCGGGTGATGGACGAGCTCGGCTTCGGCTTCTGCCCCCCGCCGGGCTACTGGGAGGGCCGCCTGGCCCTGGCCGGCTGGTGGGCCGCCGAGGTCGCCGACGGCTGGCTCGACCCGGGCGACGGTCTGGCCCTCGTCCTGGAGCACGTCGTCGAGGAGTACGGCGTCTGCGAGGAACTGGCGCCCGTCGTCGAGCTGACGGACTGGTACTGGGACCGCACCGGCCCGAAGCCGCCACCGGAGGAGGCGACGGAGGCGACGGTCCGCGCCATGCGCGAACTCACCCGCCGGATCCCGCTCCCGCCGCGATGATCCGCTCCGTCAGCTGCCGCAGGGCGGGCAGCGCCGCGAGGGTGGCCTTGCGGCGGGCCGTCAGGTCGGTGGCGGTGTTGATGCCGAGGTCGGCGACGGCGGCGGTGAAGTGCGGGGTGAGGCGTTCGTGGGCGTCCGGGGCGTCGACGGCCAGCACGGTGTGACAGCGGGCGAAGGTGGCCACCGTCCAGTACATCGCCTCGCGGTGGTCGCCCCGGGCGACCAGGTGGTGGGCGGCGTCGACGGCGACCGGGCGGGCCTGCGGGGAGATCTCGGCGGCGAACGGGGAGGGGGTGCGGGCCGCCGCCACGGTCTCGTCGAAGGTGACGGCCAGGGTGTCGAGGTGGTGGCGGACCTGACCGGGGGTCAGGTCCTCGGCGCCGAGCAGCCGCAGCAGCTCCGGGTAGCGTTCGGCGAGGCCGAGCTCGGCGAGGGCCTCGCGGGCGCGCAGGTAGCGCAGCCGCAGGGCCGGGTCCCGCAGGGCCGCGACGAGCACCAGGTGGGTGGTGGCGGCCGTCGGGAAGAGCCAGCCGGCCACCTGCCGGTACCAGGGCAGCGCCGGATCGTGGTGGCCGAGCCCGGTGGTGATCTCCTCGTGGACGCTCAGGCAGCGGGCCCGCACCAGGTCCGGCTCGGCGAACCGCGCCGCGACCTCCCGCTGGATCCCGCCCAGCACCCTGCCCGGGTCGTCGACCACCACGCCGTGCCGCAGCCCGGGCGCCAGGTGGTGGTCCGTCAGCACCCGTTCGGCGGAGTCGATCCGCTCCCGGGGCAGGTATGTCACCTCCAGCGGCACCCCCTGGTGCTCGACCCTGTCGTGCCGCGGGCCCTCCCCCTCCTCCGCGGTGACGAGCACGACGTCCAGGCCCGGGCCCTGCGGCAGTTCGGCTCCGGCGGGCAGTGCGGTGGTCGAACCGGTCAGGTACGCCCCGAGGTAGCCGGAGCGGGATCGGCCCTCGGTGGTGATCCAGTGGCGGGCGGCGGCCCGTGCGGTGTCGAGTCTCACGGGCGCCATTCTGTCCGCAGGCCCGGCCCGGGGCGTCCTCGCCGAGCCGTACGGCGTGGCGGACCGTCCCGTCGGCTGTCGCCCGGTGCCCGGCGGTGCTGAAGTGGGAGGAGGCAGACGAACCGCCTCGACGGAGGTCCACCATGACATCCCGGCACGGACTGACCGACGACCAGCTCAAGACCCGCCACGAAGTCGCCGAGCGCCTCGAACGGGCCCTGCGCGAGGCCCGCGCCAAGCTCGCGGCCGACGGCCTCGACTTCGACCCCACCGGCGGCGACTTCTGCTTCCGCTGCGACTGCGAGTCCTGGAAGCCCCGCACGCCCCCCGACATCAACCACTGCGCACGCCCCACCTGCCGGCACAGCTTCGTCCAGCACAACGTCCTCTGAGCGACCGGCGCGCCGTGGCCCCGCTCGGCCGCGCGGCGGCCACGATCGGGGCATGTGCCACTACTGCGGCTGCCGCGAGATCCCGCTGATCAAGGAGTTCATCGCCGAGCACGAGTCGGTGACCGACCTCGCCGGGAAGGCCGTCCGCCTGCTGGAGCGGGGCGACCTCGACGGGGCCGGGCGGCTGGCGGCCCGGATGGCCGAGGAGCTGCGCGCGCACTGGGACGGCGAGGAGCGCGGTCTCTTCCGCGTGATGGGTGGCGATCCGGAGTACGCGGCGTACGTCGGGGCGCTGATCGCCGAGCACCGCGAACTGGCCGCCTTCCTCGGACGCCTCGACCTCCACCTGCCCGACCAGCGGGCCGCGTTCGTCGCGGCGGCCGAGGAGCTGCACCACCACATCGCCAAGGAGGAGGACGGGCTCTTCCCTGCCGCCCTGACCGCGCTCACCGGCGACCAGTGGGACACCGCGATGGCCGCCTGGCAGACCGTCCACCACCCGGACCACCCGGACCACCCGGACCACCCGGACCACCCGGACCACCCGATGATCCATTAGCGGTCCCGGGCCCTCGCCCGCAAGCGGATCGCCGAATTCCCATGCCGTACGACCCCGTTCCGTCCACTCCGCCCCGGGCCGGGCCACCGGCGCTCTAGGGTGCGTGCCCATGGAACAAGATCTGATACGGGAGTCGGCGCGGGCGGGGCGGGTCGTGCTCTGGGAGGAGTCCGCCCGGGACGGCGCGCAGGCGAAGACGCTGATGTCGGCGGACTTCCGGGTGCGGCTGGCCGTGGAGCAGGGCCGGATGTTCGGTGCCGACGGGTCCCGGCACGTGGTGTTCGCCGCCGGGTTCCCGGCCGTCTGCGGCGAGGAGTACGAGGCGGTGCGCCGGGTCGCGGCGGAGGCCGAAGGGGCGGTGAGCGTCGCGGCCGTCTGCCGGGGGCGGGCGGCGGACGTGCGGCAGGCCGTCGCCTCGGTCCGGGGCAGCGCGCACGCCCGGGTCATGGTGGTGGTCCCCGCCTCCGAGGCGATGGCACAGGTGATGACCCGCCGGTCCGCCCGCACCGCGCTGGAGTCGGCGGCCGAACTGGTCAAGCAGGCCCGGGACGTGGACGCCTCCGTGGCCGTCGACCTGTGCTTCGCGGACGCCGCGCGGGCCGACCACGCCCTGATGGCCGCCCAGGCGGGCGAGTTGACGGCGGCGGGCGCGTCCACGGTGGTGCTGGCCGATACCGTGGGACGCCAACTCCCCACCGAGGCCTCGGAGATGTTCACCGCTGTCGCGGCCGGGGCGGGCCCGGACGTGGTGCTCGCCACCCACCTCCACAACGACCTCGGCCTCGGCCTGGCCAACACGGTGGAGGCGCTGCGCACCGGCGTCCGGGTGGTCTCCGCCTCCTGGCTCGGCCTCGCCGAACGCAGCGGACTGCCCGCGACCGAGCAGCTCCTGCTGCTCCTCGCCCACGACCCGGCCCGTGCGGCCACCCTGCTGGGCACCGACGCCCCCGCCTGGTGGACCGCCCCCGACCTGACCGCCCTGCCCCGGCTGGCCCGGGCGGTCGCCGAGCACACCGGCCACCCCCTGACGGTCACCATGCCGGTGGTCGGCACCGGTGTCGGCACCATCTCCACGGGCACGCCGTTCGTGGACCCGCAGCTCTTCCAGCCCTACGACCACGAGCGGGTGCTCGGCACCGCCCCGCACGTGGTGCTTACCCATCTCGCCAACGCCCGCGTCGTCCAGGCCGTCGCCACCCGCCTCGGCCACCACCTCGACGAGGAGCGGGCCCGGACGGCGATGGCCTGGGCCAAGGCCAGGGTGTACCGTACCGGCCGCGCCGTGGTGGAGGACGAGGCATTCGCCGCCTACCTCGACGGCCTGCAGTCCGACGGCTCCCGGGAGGCAGCGAAGTGACCGTCCCTCAGACCGCCGAGGCGGTCCGCGCCGCCCTCCACCGGGGCACCGCCGTGGTCCTCCCCAACCCCGCCCCGCTCACCCACGTGGTGGCCGGCACCGACCCGCTCGCCGTCAACGCCGCCAAGGGCCGCCCCGCCGACCAGGCCGTCGCGCTCTGGGCCCACCACCCGCACACCCTCGCCGCCCTCGACGGCGCCCTCGGCCTCACCCCCGGGGTCCGCCGCCTGCTCGCCGAGGAGCGCGTCACCCTCCTCCTCCCCCTGCTCGCCGAGCCCCCCGGCTGGCTCGCCCCGGCCACCCGGGACGGCTGGACCATGCTCTTCGGCGCCCGCTGGGAGCCCGTCCTCCCGCTGCTCGACGACCACCCCGTCCTCTACGTCAGCAGCGCCAACCGCACCGGCCGGCCGCCGGCCGCCACCACCGCCGAGGCGCTGGCGATGTTCCCGCCCGAGGTCCCCGTCCTCGCCTCCGCCGCTCCCCCCTCGGACCGCGCGGCCACCACCACCCTGCGCCTGCACGCCGACGGCCGCCTGGAGCTGCACCGCCACGGCGCCCAGGACCGCCCCTTCGCCTCCCCCGCCGCCTACCTGGCCCACGTCCGGAGCACCTACCTGGACGGCCCGGCGGGGTGACCGGGCCGCCGGGCCGTCCGTGCTTTTCTGGAGGCCGTCAGAACGCGGGCTGGTCGTTGATCTCCGCGATCTTCCGGTCCGTCAGGCGCACCGCGTACCAGACGTCCTGGTCGGACTGCTCGCCCCAGACCTCCGTCAGCCGCACCGAGGCGTAGCCGTACTCCTGCTTCTCCTCGTGCACCCGCCAGTTCCCCGGCACGTTCTGCGCCCGGAACACCGGATCCGCGTCGTTCTGCCGGGCCCAGGCGTCCAGCCGGTAGTTGAGCTGCGGCAACAGGTACCGCTCCCGCACCGCCCGCGGATCCTCCCCGCTCTCCCCCAGCACGGACGCCCGGTACTCCTCGAAGAACGTCAGCACCTGCTGCGCGGCCGGTGTCCCGGCCCGCACCTCGCTGCCGATCCCGACCTTCACCGACGGCGCCGCCACCGCCTGCACGGGCACCACCGCCAGACATCCGCCCACCACCAGGGCAGCCGCCACCACACGTCGCATCGCACTCGAACGGTTCATGCCCGAAGTCCACCACCCCCGCCCGCCTCGGCCCAGCACCGACAGGAGTGAATTCCCGGTCCTACAAACCGACTTCACTCCTCCCGCTCCCCGATCACCAGCAGGTGCAGCGAGACCGCCACCAACTCCGGCCGCCGGTCCGCGAACCGCGCGGCGGCCAACGCCGCCCGCAGTGCCCGTTCCCCCAAGTCGCTTCGCCCGGTGCGGCGTTCCTCCGCCCGCAGCGCCTCGAACCGGGGCCCGTGCACCCCGTGGACCGCGATCGCACCGAGCCCGGCCCGCCGTGCCTCGGCCGCCAGCTCCGCCGGGTCGTGGTAGTACGAGGTGGGTCCGTCCGGACGGCTCCTGAGACCGGTCTCCGCGATCTCCAGGGCCACCTCGGACTCCAGGTCCAGCAGTTTGGCGTACCGGTTGAGCCCGGCCGCGGCCACCACTCCGCCCGGCCTGACGACCCGACAGGCCTCCGCCCACGCCCTCTCCCGGTCCGCCCCGTCCGGCAGGTGGTACAGCGGGCCGAGCATCAGCACCACGTCGAACGACCCGTCGTCCTGCGCCAGCTCGCGCGCGTCCCCCACCCACGCGGTCAGCCCCTGCGCCCTGGCCTGCCGTACGTGCCCCTCCACCGGGTCCACCACGACCACCCGGTGGCCCTCCTCCACCAGCCACCGCGCATGCGCCCCCGGCCCGCCCCCGACGTCCAGCACCGCGGCCGGCGCCCTCGGCAACCGAGCCCCCAGCAACTCCCTCGTCCGCACCAACTCCAAGGTCCCCGTGGTCCGCCCCGAGGTGAGCCTCCCCGCCTCGTCCCCCCGCCCGTAGAAGTCACTGATCTCCGGAAGCAACTCCACCTGAACCCTCCACCTGCCGGCCCGTCCGCCAAGCGTGGCAGGCACCACCGCCGCACCGCGGCACACAGGCCGGAGGTCACCCGTCCGCCCGGGATCCCGGGCGGACGGGTGACCTTGGTCCCCTCCGGGCGGTGGCCGGTTCTTGTGACCGTGGAAGTGGAGGCGTCGCCGCGTGACGGGACCGCGGCCCTGCGGCTCGGCGAGCCGCAGCCTTCCCCACCAGGGGCGCCCGGACAGGAACACTCCCGTGAGAGGCCGCACCACCGCTCCCCGAGGCACCGACCTTCCCGACCGCACCGCCACCCCTCGTCGCAGCCACGCCAAGGCCGTGCTCTGGTCCTGCCTGGGCCTGGCCGTCGCACTGGCCGCCGGCAGCGGCCTGCTCGCCGTGGAGCACCGCGAGGACGCCGCCTCCTCGTCGGCGCAGCTCGACTCCCGGCTGCTGCCCACCCGGCGGCTGCTGAACGACTTCGTCGTCACGGTCCACCTGGGCGAGGCCGCCCAGCGCGACCACCGGATCACCGGGGAGCCCGCACTGCTGAAGCACCGCACCGTCCAGGCCGAACAGGCCCGGCGCCTGGCCGGCGTCCTCGTCCGCCTCAACGAGGGGACGGCACTGGCGGCCGGGACCACCCGGCTGGCCGAGGAGACCGAGCGGTGGCGCGGTTCGGCGCCCGCGCCGGACGCGGAGCGGGTGCTGACCGAGGTTCAGCAGCTCTCCAAGGACCTCCGCCGGGACAGCGACCTGGCCCAGTCCGGGGCGGCCGCCGGGCGTGACCGGATGCTCCTCAACCTCTCCGCCTGCGCCGCCGCCCTGTTCGTCCTCCTGGGCTCCGTGCTCGCCCTGGTGTGGCGGCGGATGCTGGTGCCGCTCGGCGAGCTGGAGAGCTACCTGCGGCGCTCGGCGGGCGAAGGCACCGAGCAGCCGCGCCGGGCCCCGCGGCGGCACACCGGGTGGATGGCCGGTGCCTGGCTCGGCGCCGAGGGGGCCAGGCAGCGGCAGCGCGAGTCCGACAGGGCCGCCCGGCGCGACCGCGAGGCCCTGGAGCGGGACGCGGCCACCTCCCTGGGCCTGCGTCAGATCCTGGTCTCCGGCGAACGGCCGGGGCCCGGCGTGCGGGCACACGGTGACATCGTGGCCGCCGAGGGTCTGATCGCCGGGGACTGGCTCGGCGTGCTCCCGATGCCGGGCGGTGCCACCGCCGTCTTCCTCGGCGACGTCTCCGGCCACGGCATCGAGGCCGGCCTGCTGGCCGTCCGGCTCAAGACCGTGGTCGAGGTGGGCCTGCGGCTGGGCCGGGACCTGGACACCACGGTCCGGGCGGCCTGGCAGGCGCTCTGCGGCGAGGACGAGCGCTTCTCCACCCTCGCGCTGGCCGTGCTCGACCCGGCCGCGTCCACCCTGAGCTGGGTGAACGCGGGCCACGGGGAGCCCTTCCTGCTCCGTGCCGACGGCACCGTGGAGCGGCTGGCCACCACCGGCCCGCTGATCCACCCGCTCCTGGAGCCCGCGCCGGGGACCTGGCACACCGCCACCACCGAGCTGCACCCCGGCGACCTGCTGACCCTGTGCACCGACGGCCTGACCGAGGGCCGCCGGGCGGACGGCGAGGAGTTCGGCGAACACCGGGTGGCCGCCCTCCTCAGCGGCCTGTCCGCCCCCGAGCGCGAACCCCTCGACGTCACCCGGGCGCTCTACCGGGCCGCGGAGGGCTTCGGCGTCGACTGGCAGCGGGACGACATCAGCCTCCTGGTCGCCACCCGGCCCGCCGCACCGGCCGCCTGACGGCGGCTCAGCCCCGGCAGCGAGGAGCAGCGGTCAGTCCCCGACCCGGCCGGCCTCGATCCGGCGGCCCTCGGTGGTGGTGACGACGACCGGGACGCCGTCCGGCACCTCGCCGTCCAGGGCCGCGAGCAGTCGGTCCACCGGCGGGAGCGGGTCCGGGGTGCGCACGGTGACGTAGAGCGTGCGCCAGTGGGCCTGGGTGTCCACCACCTGCGCCTGCGGGGTGTCCGCGAGCCACTCGGCCGCCGCGTCCGCGGTCCGTACGGTCCACAGGTGCACCAGGACCGTCCCGGCGGTGCTGGCCCCGAGCATCAGCCCGACGGCGGCGAACAGCGCACCCACCGTCAGGTAGCCCCGGCGCCGCGGCCCTCCTCCCGCCTCCGTGCCGTCCAGGGCGGCGAAGACCACCATCCCGGCGAAGACCAGCGCCAGCAGGTTGGAGAGGAAGAGCACCAGGGCTCCGAGCGAGAGCCACCAGGCCCCCTGCCCGGCACAGACCCCGACCACCACCAGCGGCGGGACCAGGGAGATCGCGATGGCCACCCCCGGCAGCACGGCGGCCACGTCCTTGCGGGCCAACGCGACCGCCCCGGCGAAGCCGGTGGCCAGGGCCGCCAGCAGGTCCAGCAGCCCGGGCGAGGTGCGGCCCGCCACCTGACTGTCCGACAGCAGGTCGTAGGAGGCCGGCACCACCAGCGAGGCCAGCGCCCCGACCGCCACCACCAGCAGCGCCCCGCCGAGCACGAACCTCCCGGCCGACCCGCCGCGTCTGCGCACCGCGCCGAGGGCGATTCCCATGATCGGCGTGGAGAGCGGAGCGATGATCATCGCGCCGATCACGGTGGCCGTGGAGTCCGTGAGCACACCCCCGGCGGCGATCACCGCCGAGAGCAGCAACATGGTCCAGAACGCCGAGCGCTTGGCCCCCACGTCGCCGAAGGACAGGTCGAGGTCCTCCGCCAGGTCGTCCAGCGACCGGCGCTGATGAGCGGGCAGCACCAGGCTGCGCAGTCCGTCGAGCATCCGTCATACATGCGCCGGCACGCGCCGCTCCACCACCGGATCGGCCGGAACGCCACCCGTCCGGAGCCGTCCCACGGCGGAGCGGACCGGCCGGGGGCGGCGAACCGACGGGCCGTCAGGAGTGCAGCGGGACCGGGGGCTTGACGGCCTCGACGGCTGCGACCAGGGGGGCGAGCTCGGGGTTGCGGGCCGCCTCTTCGAGGACCTCGCGGAGGGCGCGCTCGTTGGTCGGGCGGGCCTCTTCCAGGAGTTTGAGGCCGTCCTCGCTGACGTTGGTGTAGATGCCCCGGCGGTCGGTGGGGCAGAGGTAGCGGGCGAGCAGGCCGCGGTCCTCCAGCCTGGTCACCAGGCGGGTGGTGGCGCTCTGGCTGAGCACGACCGCGTCGGCCACCTGCTTCATCTGCAGGTGCCCGCCCTCGCCGTCGTGCTGGCGGCTGAGCACGTCGAGCAGGGAGTACTCGCGCACGCTCAGCTCGTGCTCGGCCTGGAGGGCGCGCTCGACGTGCGCCTCGATCCGGCCGTAGAGCACGTAGAGGGCACCCCACCCGTTGGCGAGGGCGGTCAGCGCGGGGTCGGTGGCGGTCATCGGCCGGTCTCCTTCCGTCTGCGGGATCAGCCCCCAGGATACGGCCCCGAGGGCGCTACCGGCCCGAGCCGGTAGGAGGCCCCTGCAAGCACTTCCCCACCTTCGGCGCGATGCCCGCATTTGCCGATTGCCCGCGCCTGCAACTATTGTCGAAGCACGTAAGGCGCACAAGCAACAACCGTACGGAGGGCAGCCATGCCTCTCGCGCTCCTCGCCCTGGCCATCGGGGCATTCGGCATCGGGACCACCGAGTTCGTGATCATGGGTCTGCTGCCGCAGATCGCCGCCGACTACGGCGTCACCATCCCCAGCGCCGGCCTGCTGGTCACCGGCTACGCCCTCGGCGTCGTGGTCGGCGCCCCGTTGATGACCGCGCTCGGCACCCGGATCAGCCGCAAGACCATGCTGATGCTGCTGATGGGCCTGTTCGTGGTGGGCAACCTGCTCTCCGCCGCCGCCCCCACCTTCCCGCTGATGCTGGCCGGCCGGATCGTCACCTCGCTCGCCCACGGCGCGTTCTTCGGCATCGGCTCGGTGGTCGCCGCCGAACTGGTCGCCCCCGAGAAGAAGGCCGGCGCCATCGCCACCATGTTCACCGGTCTGACGGTGGCCAACATCGTCGGCGTCCCGCTCGGCACCTTCATCGGCCAGGCCGTCGGCTGGCGGGCCACCTTCGCCGGGGTCGCCGTGCTCGGCGCGGCCGGCCTGCTCGGCATCGCCCGCCTGGTCCCCGCCACCCCGCGCCCCGAGGGCGCCCACCTGCGCCGCGAGCTGACGGCCTTCCGCAACCCGCAGGTGCTGCTCGCGATGGCGATGACCGTGCTCGGCTTCGGCGGGGTCTTCGCCGCCATCACCTACATCGCGCCCATGATGACCAACGTGGCCGGCTACTCCGAGGGCTCGGTCACCTGGCTGCTGGTCCTGTTCGGCGTCGGGATGTTCCTCGGCAACCTGCTCGGCGGCCGCTACGCCGACCGCAAGCTGATGCCGATGCTCTACACCACCCTCGGCGGCCTATCGGTCGTGCTCGCCCTCTTCACCCTCACCGCGCACAGCAAGGTCCTGGCCGCCGTCACCGTCCTGCTGGTCGGCGCCCTCGGCTTCGCCACCGTCCCGCCGCTGCAGAAGCGCGTCCTGGACCAGGCCCACGGCGCCCCCACCCTGGCCTCCGCCGTCAACATCGGCGCCTTCAACCTCGGCAACGCGCTGGCCGCCTGGCTCGGCGGCACGGTCATCTCGGCCGGCCTCGGCTACACCGCCCCCAACTGGGTGGGCGCCCTGCTCGCCGCCGCCGCGCTGGTGCTGGCCCTCTGGTCCGCCGCCCTGGAGCGCCGCGCCCCGGCCGCCTCCGCCCCCGTACCCACCCCCGCCCTCGTCCACCACTGACGAAGCGTCACCCCGCAACCCGAAGGAAGCACCATGAGCACCACCACCGTCACCCCGCTGACCACTGCCGCCGCCGAGACCCTGGTCGCCGCCGCCCGGGCCGCCGCCGAGGCCGCCGGAGTCGCCGTCAGCATCACCGTCCTGGACGCGGGCGGGCACCTGCTCGCCTACCGCCGCGACGACCGCGCCGTCCTGATCTCCGGCGAGACCAGCACCCGCAAGGCCTACACCGCCCTCCAGCTGAACGCCCCCACCGCCGACCTGGTGGACCTGGTCAAGCCCGAGGGCCCGTTCCACTCCCTCACCACCGCCCTCGACCGCCCCCTCCTCTTCATCGCCGGCGGCGTCCCCGTCCACGACCGCGACGGCCACCTCATCGGCGCCCTCGGCGTCGGCGGCGGCGCCCCCGCCCAGGACCACGCCTTCGCGACCACGGCCCTCGCCGCCCTCTGAGCCCCCGTCACCCCGCCCGGCCCCGCAGCCCCCGCGCTGCGGGGCCGCGCCGCGTCCGGCCTCCGGGGCACGGCACCCGCTCGGTACACTGCGCCGATGATCATCGAACCCTCGCACGGCCCGATCGAGCTCGTCGTCTTCGACTGCGACGGCGTCCTGCTGGACAGCGAACGCCTCGCGGTGCGGGTGGACGCGGTGGTACTGGCCGCGCTCGGCTGGGAGTTGAGCGAGGAGGAGATCGTCCACCGGTTCGTCGGCCGCTCGCACGCGTACATGACCTCGGAGATCGAGGCGCACCTCGGCCGGGCGCTGCCGGAGGGATGGGACGCGGAGTTCCAGCCGCTCTACGACGAGGCCTTCGCCACCGAACTGACGCCCGTGGACGGCATAGAGGCGGCCCTGGACGCGATCGCGCTGCCGACCTGCGTGGCCTCCAGCAGCAGCCACCCGCGCCTGCGCAGGACCCTCGGCCAGGTCGGCCTGCACCACCGCTTCGAGGGCCGGATCTTCAGCGCGAGCGAGGTGGCGAACGGCAAGCCCGCCCCCGACCTCTTCCTGCACGCCGCCGCCACCCTGGGCGTACCGCCCGGCCGCTGCCTGGTGGTGGAGGACAGCCGCTTCGGCGTCGCCGCCGCCCGCGCGGCCGGCATGCGCTCCCTCGGCTACGCGGGCGGCCTCACCCCGGCCGCCTGGCTGGAAGGCCCGGGCACCACGGTCTTCACCGACATGCGCGAGCTCCCCGCATTGGTCGCGGCGGCCGGCCGGGCGGCGGACTGACCGGCCGGCCGAGCCGCCGTCACGCCGCTCGGTCCCGCCGACGGGGCGCCAGCAGCGCGGCGCCGAGCTGGGCGAGTTCAACAACTGGCTCTACAAGGAGCTGCTCTTCGCCGTCCCCGGGATGATCGGCCGGTTCGAC
>NZ_JBSGEL010000107.1:0-18325 GCF_053602875.1 Kitasatospora sp. NPDC004289
CGTCAGTCGCCGATGCTCCGCATGGACTCCCTCCTCGGCGCCGCCGAGGCACGCACCCCAACGACGCGGCCTGATCCGACCCCACCAAGGAGACAGCCCCTAGACCGGGGCGACGGTGCGCACCAGGTGGCGGGCGTAGGCCTCGGTGGTCAGGAAGGACGGGAGTTCGGTGCCGAGCGCGGTCTCCTCCAGCACCCGGACGGCCTCGTCCACCAGCGCGGCGTCGGCGCCCTCGGCGAGCAGCGCGGCCCGCTCGCGGTCGATCTGCCGACGGATCGCGCCCGCGGTGGCGAGTGATCCGCCGGCCAGCCGCGAGCAGTGGTGCTGCCACTGCCAGAGCTGGCAGCGGGCGATCTCGGCGGTGGCCACGTCCTCCATCAGGCCGAAGACGGCGACCGCGCCGGTGCCGCCGAGCCAGGCGGTGAGGTAGCGCAGGGCGACGGCCACGTTGGCGCGCAGGCCCTGTTCGGTGGGCAGGCCAACCGTCAGGCGGTGCACGCCCAGCAGGTCGGCGGCGGTGACCTCGACGTCCTCGCGGCGGCGGTCCAGCTGGTTCGGGTGCTCACCCAGCACGGCGTCGAAGGCCGCCCGGCAGGTCGCCACCAGGGCCGGGTGGGCGACCCAGGAGCCGTCGAAGCCGTCGCCGGCCTCCCGCTCCTTGTCGAGTCGGACCTTGGTCAGGGCCGCCTCGTTCGCCGCCGGGTCGCGCTGCGGGATCGCGGCGGCCATCCCGCCGATCGCGTGCGCCCCGCGCCGGTGGCAGGTGCGGACCAGCAGGTCGGTGTAGGCGCGCAGGAAGGGCTGGGTCATGGTGAGGGAGGAGCGGTCGGGGAGCACGTAGCGCGGGCCGTGGTGGGCGAAGTTCTTGATCAGGCTGAACAGGTAGTCCCACCGGCCGGCGTTCAACCCGGCGGCGTGCTCGCGGAGTTCGTAGAGGATCTCGTCCATCTCGAAGGCGGCGGTGACGGTCTCGATCAGCACGGTGGCGCGGATCGTGCCGTGCGGGATGCCCAACTCGGTCTGGGCGTGGGCGAACACCTCGTTCCAGAGCCGGGCCTCCAGGTGGTTCTCCAGCTTGGGCAGGTAGAAGTACGGGCCGTGGCCGCGGTCGATCTGGCGCCGCCCGCAGTGGAAGAGGTAGAGGCCGAAGTCGACCAGGGCACCGACGGCGGGGCGGTCGTCGATCAGCAGGTGCGCCTCGTCCAGGTGCCAGCCCCGGGGGCGGACCACGATGGTGGCGGGGTCGTCGCCGATCCGGTAGCGCCTGCCTTCGGGGGCCAGGTCGTCGATCCGGCGCTCGACCGCGTCGAGCAGGTTGAGCTGACCGGCGATCAGGTTGTGCCAGGTGGGGGAGGTGGCGTCCTCGAAGTCGGCGAGCCAGACCCTGGCACCGGAGTTGAGCGCGTTCACGGTCATCCGGCGCTCGGGCGGGCCGGTGATCTCCACCCGGCGGTCGGCCAGGCCGGGGCCCTCACCCGCCACCCGCCAGTGCGGGTCGTCCCGCACGTGCGCGGTGTCCGGCCGGAAGTCCAGCGTGCCGCCGGCCGCCAACTCGGCGCGCCGGCGGTCGCGTTCGGCCAGCAGCTCGGCCCGGCGTCCGGCGAACACCTCGTGCAGGCGGGCCACGAACTGCAGGGCCTCGGGGGTGAGGATCTCCTCGAAGCGGTCCTCGTGGGCGCCGAGGAGCTCGACGCGGCTGGGCTGGGACATGGCGGACTCCGGATCCGGGAGGGGGTGGGGCCCGGGGCCTCGTCCCTCAACGAGGCCCCGGGCGGGGAGGGCGGCGGCTGTGGAGCGCCCGGGAAGGGCAGCCGCCGGGGTGGCTCAGTGGAACTGCTCCTCCTCGGTGGAGCCGGTCAGCGCCAGCGTCTCGGCGTTCGGGTTGACCGCCGTGGAGACCAGGTCGAAGTAGCCGGTGCCAGCCTCGCGCTGGTGCTTGACGGCGGTGTAGCCGTCCGGCACGGCGGCGAACTCGGCTTCCTGCAGGTCGACGTAGGCGGTCATGCCGCGCTCCGCGTAGCCTCGGGCCAGCTGGAACATCGAGTGGTTGAGCGCGTGGAAGCCGGCCAGTGTGATGAACTGGAAGCGGTAGCCCATCGCCCCCAACTCCCGCTGGAACTTGGCGATCTGGTCGTCGTCCAGGGACGCCTTCCAGTTGAACGAGGGCGAGCAGTTGTAGGCCAGCATCTTGTCCGGGTACCGCGCCTTCAGCGCCTCCGCGAACTCCCGGGCCTGGGCCAGGTCGGGGGTGCCGGTCTCCACCCAGATCAGGTCCGCGTGGGGCGCGAAGGCCAGGCCGCGCGAGATCACCGGGCCCATGCCGGGCTCGACCCGGTGGAAGCCCTCGGCGGTGCGCTCGCCGGTGCAGAACCGGGCGTCCCGCTCGTCCACGTCGCTGGTGAGCAGGTTCGCCGCGAGCGCGTCGGTGCGGGCCACGATCAGGGTGGGCACGTCGGCGATGTCGGCCGCCAGCCGGGCCGCGTTCAGGGTACGGACGTGCTGGGCGGTCGGCACCAGCACCTTGCCGCCCAGATGGCCGCACTTCTTCTCGGAGGCGAGTTGGTCCTCGTAGTGGATGCCGGCCGCACCGGCCTCGATCATGCCCTTGGTGAGCTCGAAGGCGTTCAGCGGGCCGCCGAAGCCCGCCTCCGCGTCGGCCACGATCGGCACCAGCCAATCGGGGCCGTCGTTGCCCTCGGCGGCGTCGATCTGGTCGGCGCGCAGCAGCGCGTTGTTGATCCGGCGCACCACCTGGGGAACGGAGTTGGCGGGGTAGAGCGACTGGTCCGGGTAGGTCTGCCCGGCCTGGTTGGCGTCGGCGGCGACCTGCCAGCCGGAGAGGTAGACCGCCTGGAGGCCTGCCTTCACCATCTGCACCGCCTGACCACCCGTCAGGGCGCCCAGCGCGTGGACGTAGTCCTGCTCGTGCAGCTGCTTCCACAGCCGCTCGGCACCGCGCCGGGCCAGCGTGTGCTCCTCCCGGACCGAGCCGGAGAGCCGCACCACCTCGGCGGCGGTGTAGGTGCGCTCGATCCCGGCCCAGCGCGGGTCGGCCGCCCACCGGGCGGCCAGCTCCGCCGCCTGCCGCTCCTGCCGCTGCTGCCGAACCGACTGCGTCATGACTCGCTCCAGGGTGACTCGTTGCGAAGGGTGTGAGGATGCTCACCTGAGGGCCGCAAGGGGCGGCCGGGGCACCGGGCGTCCCGGTCGTACGGCCGGAACGTCGGAGCCTCCGTCGTCTCGCCCGGCGAGCCCCAAGTACCGTGCGGGCGAAGCGTTCTGCTCTGCGGCTCCCGGCCGCTGCGACGACTCTGGCAGCTCGCGGACGGGGCGTCACCGGTGGACGGCTGCCAATTCCTGCGAACGGGAACCGGCCAGTCGGCGAAGTCTGCGAAGACCGGCCGCACCCGGTCCCGGCTAGGCTGCGCGGCACCTGACGGACCTTCGGGAGGCGGCGGCATGGGCAGGACCTTCGCGGGCGGGCGGCTGCGCCGGCTCCGGGAGGAGCGCGGGTACAGCCAGGCCGCCCTGGCCCGACTGCTCGACCTCTCCCCCAGCTACCTGAACCAACTGGAGCACGACGCACGGCCGTTGACCGTCACGGTGCTGCTGCGGCTGACCGAGTCGCTCGGGGTCGAGGCCGGGTACTTCGCCCCGCCCGACACCACCCGGCTCAGCACGGAACTGCGCATCGCGCTCGGTGAGGAGCTGACCGCAGGCCGGATCGGCACCGCCGACCTGGACGAGCTGGCCGCCCGGCTCCCGGCCGTGGCCACCCTGCTGACCGATCTCAGCCGCGGCCACCGGGCCGCCGCCGAGCAGCTCGCCGTGCTGGCGGGTGACCGCGGCGGAAGTCCGGGCCCCGGCCTCACCCCGCACGAGGAGGTCCGCGAGTACTTCTACCGCCGTCGGAACTACGTCGACGAACTCGATCTGTCGGCCGAGGAGTCGGCCTCCGCCATCGGACTCCGGCGCGGCTCGGTCGGCGCGGCGCTCGCCGAACGGCTGTCCTCCCGGCACGGCGTGGCGCTGGCACACGGCGGCGAGGCGCTGCACGACTTCGACCCGCACACCCGGGTGCTGCGGCTGGCCGCCCGGCTGCGACCGGGGCAGCAGGCCTTCCGGATGGCCACCCAGCTGGCCTACCTCGAACACGACGCGCTGCTCTCGGAGTTGGCCGCGCAGGCCGCCCCGGAGGGCAGCACGGCCTGGTCGCTGACCCGGATCGGCCTGGCCAACTACTTCGCCGCCGCGCTGATCCTCCCCTACCGGGTGTTCCACGCCGAGGCGGAGACCTCCCGCTACGACATCGAGCACCTCGCGGACCACTTCGGGGTCGGCTACGAGACCGTCTGCCACCGGCTCAGCACCCTCCAGCGCCCCCGCCTGCGCGGCGTCCCGTTCTCCTTCGTCCGGGTCGACCGGGCCGGGAACGTCTCCAAGCGGCAGTCCGCCACCGGTTTCCACTTCTCCCGCACCGGCGGCACCTGTCCGCTCTGGAACGTCTACGACGCCTTCGCCGCCCCCGGCCGGGTGCACGTCCAGATCGCCGCCATGCCGGACGGGCAGCGCCACCTGTGGACCGCCCGCGCCGTCACCCGCTCCCCCGGTGGCTGGGGCCGTCCCGGCAAGACCTTCGCGATCGGCCTGGGCTGTGAACTCCGGCACGCCGCACGGCTGGTGTACTCCAGCGGCCTCGACCTCACCGACCCCGCCGCCGCCACCCCGATCGGCCTCGGCTGCAAGGTCTGCGACCGCCCCGCCTGCCCGCAGCGGGCGGCCCCGCCGCTCGGCCGCCCGCTCTCCGTGGACGAGCACCGCAGCACCTTCGTCCCGTACCCGGTCGGCCCGGACGGCGCGGGCACCGGGGGTGCGGGGGGTACCAGGGGTGCTACAGTCGGCGGCGATTGAACGGAACGCGAAAAATCGCTCTCGGATGGTGTTTCGGAGCGGCGCCGGGTACGGCGTTCATTCTCCTCGGGGAATCCAGTGCTTCCTTCGTGACCACGACGAAGGCAGAGGACTGTGCCCAACCACCGCATCATCATCGTCGGCGCCGGACTCGGCGGCCTGACGCTCGCCCAGGGTCTGCTCACCCGGGGCTTCGACGTCTCCGTCCACGAACGGGACCCGCACCCGGACGCCCGTCCCCAGGGGTACCGCGTCCAGCTCGACCGGCCCGGCCTGACCGGGCTGCGGCACTGCCTGCCGGAGCACCTCTTCCGGCTCTGCCTGGCCACCGCGGGATCGCCGCCACCCCGGGTCTCGGTCCGTGGCCGCCACCTCCAGCCGCTGGCGGACCGGGCCGTCGACGGGGCACCGGAGCCCGGCGCGACGGACCCGGCCGGCCACGACCTGGGGCGTCCGCGGGCGTTCGACCGGCCGACCCTGCGCCGGATCCTGCTCTCCGGCCTCGGCGACCACGTGCGGTACGGGTCCGAGCTGACCGACTGTCAGCGGACTGACGACGGCACGGTGACCGCGCGCTTCGCCGACGGCCGCACCGAGACCGCCGACCTGCTGGTCGGTGCGGACGGTGTCGGATCGACGGTCCGTGCGCTGCTGCTGCCGGAGGCCCGGGTCGAGGACGCCGGGCTGCGCCTGGTCTACGGCCGGATCCCGCTGGACCGGACCGGCTCGGCCGAGCTCCCGCCCTGGGTCTTCGACGGCGTCTTCACCGTGCTGACCGGCGGCCCCGGCCATCCCCACGTCGGCGTCGGACCGGTCCGCTTCGACTGCCCGCCCGAGGTGGCCGGAGCGGCGGCCCGGCCACCGGTCGAGCTGCCCGCCACCGGGGACTACCTCGCCTGCATGGTCGGCGCCCCGGCGGACCACCCGGCCCTGCCGCCGTTCGCCGAGCTGCGCCGCCTCGGCGGCGGAGCCCTGCGCGAACTCGCCCTCACCGTACTGGGCGAGGACTGGCATCCGGACGTCCACCGCCTGCTGGGCCACTGGGAGACCGACTCGCTGTTCCCCCTGCGGATCTCCACCGCCGCGCCGGTCGAGCCCTGGGAGGCGGGCCCGGTGACCCTGATCGGCGACGCCGTCCACGCGATGAGCCCGGTCCTCGCGATGGGCGCCAACACCGCGATCAGGGACGCCGGTGAGCTGGTGTCGGCGCTGTCCGCCGCCACCGACGAGGGCGCCCCGCTGGTCGACGCGGTGCGCGTCTACCAGCGGGGCATGCTCGACCACGCCTTCGCCCTGGTGGCCTCCTCCCGGCGCACCGGTCAGGAGCGGGTCGGACAGAAGTAGCCCTTCACCGTCGGGAGTTGGACCGCGCGGGCCCCCGGGTCAGCGGCAGAGGGCCGCGTCCACCGCGTCCACCACCCTCTGCCCGGCGGCCGCGTCCGGGACGGTGGTGACAGTGACGGTGGCGGCCCGGCCGTCCTCGGTGGCGCCGCCCCGGGTGCGGTGGCCCGGGGAAGTGCCGCCGTGGCCCCAGACCAGCCCGCCACAGCTCAGGGGCCGGCTCTGGATGCCCAGGCCGTAGCGGACGCCGGGGCCGAACAGCTCGGCCGGGACGGTGGTGCGCATCTCGGCCAGCTGGGCGGCGGGCAGCAGACGGCCCGTCAGGAGCGCTCCGTAGAAGGCGTTCAGGTCGGAGTTGGTGGACACCACCGCCCCCGCCGCCCAGGCCATCGAGGCGTCCATCGCGGTGTAGTCGACCAGCGGCGCGCCCGGTGCGGTGCGCAGGTAGCCGTGCGGATGGGCCTCCCGGATGGCGGTCTCGCCGACCGCCGGGACGTAGGTGCGGCGCAGGCCGATCCGGTCGATGACCCGCTGGGTGACCTCCTCCCCGTACGGGCGGCCGGTGACCTTCTGGATCAGCAGGCCGGCCACCAGGTAGTTGGTGTTGCTGTACTCCCAGGAGGTCCCGGCCGCGAACCGGGCCCGCTGCGCCAGTGCCCCGTCGAGGAGTTCGCGCGGCTCGAAGTAGCGGTACTGGATGGTGGTGAAATCGGCCTGCGCGGGGGCGTCCATGTAGTCGGGCAGGCCGCTGGTGTGCTGGAGCAGCTGACGGACCGTGGTCCTCCGTCCGTCGATGCCCTCCCCGCGCAGCAGGCCGGGCAGGTAGGTGTCGACGGACGCGTCCAGGGCGACCTTGCCCTCGGCGACCAGCTGGAGCACCACCACGGCGGTGAACGCCTTGGTGTTGCTGCCGGCCCGGATCTGCCCGTCCACCGGGACCCGGGAGCCGGTGGCCAGGTCGCCGACACCGGCGGTGTAGGTGCGGCTGCGGCCGTCGCGGCCCTTGACGGTGGCCAGGGCGGCGGGCATCCCGTCGTCCTTCACCAGCGCGTCGAGGCGCTGCTGCACGACGTCCGGGCGCGGCCCGGCGGAGGCCTCGGCCGGGGCCGGGGCGAAGGCGGTCAGGGCGAGCCCGGCGGCGGCGGTCGCCGTCACGGCGTACCGCAGCCGCTGCAGGGCGTGTTGGTTCATCAGGACTCCACTGGTACGGGGGAACTGTGCCGGGGGCGGGGGTCAGCGGCAGAGCGCCGCGTCCACCACCTGCTCCACGCGCTTCGCGGTCTCGGGGTTCGGGATGGTGGTCACCGCGACGTTGACGGCCCGTCCGTCCTCGGTGGCGCCGCCGACGGTCTCGAAGCCCGGGATCGCCCCGCCGTGGCCCCAGGCGAGGCCGCCGCAGGAGAGCGGTCGGCTGACCAGCCCGAGCCCGTAGCGGGCACCGGGGCCGATCGCCTCGGCGGGGACGGTGGTGCGCATCTCGGCCAGCTGGGCCGCGGGCAGCAGCCGGCCGGCCAGCAGCGCGCCGTAGAACCGGTTGACGTCGCTGTTGGTCGACACGACGGCACCGGCCGCCCAGCCCCAGGACGGGTCCAGCTCGCTGTAGTCGCGCAGCGAGCCGTCGGCGGTGCGCTGGTACCCCTTGGGGTGGGCCTCGTGGATCGTCCGGTCCCCGGGAGCGGGGAAGTAGGTGTGCCGCAGGCCGATCCGGTCGATGACCCGCTTGGTGATCTCCTCGCCGAGCGGACGCCCGGTGACCTTCTGGATGATCAGGCCCGCCAGCAGGTAGTTGGTGTTGTTGTACTCCCACTGGGTGCCGGGCGCGGAGTGGGCCTTCTGGGCCAGTGCGGCGTCGAGGAGTTCGCGCGGCTCGTAGTAGCGCCCGGGGTCGCTCAGGACCGCGCCCTGGTTCACGTACTCGGGCAGGCCGCTGGTGTGCTGGAGCAGCTGACGGACCGTGATCTTCCGGCCGTCGATGCCCTCCCCGCGCACCAGGCCCGGGAGGTAGGTGTCGACGGACGCGTCCAGGGCGACCTTGCCCTCGGCGACCAGCTGGAGCACCAGCACGGCGGTGAACGCCTTGGTGTTGCTGCCGATCCTCACCTGCCCGTCCACCGGCACCTTGGCCTTGGTGACCGCGTCGCCGACACCGGCGGTGTAGGTGCGGCTGCGGCCGTCGCGGCCCTTGACGGTGGCCAGGGCCGCGGGCACGCCGTCGTTCTTGACCAGGGCGTCCAGGCGCTGCTGCACGGCGTCCGGCCGTGGGCCGGCGAAGGCCTCGGCCGGTGCCAGGGCACCGGCCAGCACGGCGGCGGTGGTCGCGGCGGTGACGGCCGCGGCCACCCCTCGGCGGGTGGTGCGGCGGGTGGTGCCGCGGGTCGGGCGGTGCTGCTGCGGTGCGTGCTCGTTCATCGTCGGGCCCTCCTGTTCGAGCGCCGGACCTCGTCCCGGCGCCCTTCCAGAGGACCATCCGACGGACCGTCAATCCGTCGTCGTCCGGGACGAGATGACCTCCGGGAACGTGCTCCGGGGGCGGGCCCGCCCCCGGGACCGTGGTCCTGGGCCCGTCTCGAAGCCGCTTCCGACATGCGGACGTGCGGGACAGGACCGGCGCGGGGGCCTAGGGTGGGAACCGCAGTCGGTTCGCCCTGACAGCCGGTCAGGTGCGTCGCAAGAGGGAACCCGGTGACGCCTTTCATCTGGCCATTCCGGGACTGCCCCGCAGCGGTGAGTGGGAACGACCGCCGTCACACGCACTGGGCCCGTGACGGGCCCGGGAAGCGACGGCCACTAGGTGTCCGCCCTGTCCAGGACGGACGTGCCCGCGAGTCCGAAGACCTGCCACTGCCCGCGTGCACCCCGCACGCGGTGATCTCGGTGACCTCGTGGGCGGGTCGACGGAACGGACGGGCACATCCTGGTGCCGCGTCCGCACTGTCACACCTCCTCGCCCGCGCGCCCTCCCGGGATCGCAGCGCGACTCGCGAAGGAGAGTCTCCGTGACCACCAGCACCACCGCCTCGCAGGCCACCGTCCACGGCTACCCCCGACAGGGGCCGAACCGTGAGCTGAAGAAGGCGATCGAGGGCTACTGGAAGGGCACCGTCACCGCCGACGCCCTCCACTCCACCGCCGCCGAACTCCGGTGCGCCAACTGGCGCAGCCTCGCCGGGGTGGGCATCACCGAAGTCCCCACCGGGGACTTCTCGTTCTACGACCACGTGCTGGACACCACCGTGGCCGTCGGCGCGATCCCGGCCCGTCACCGTGCCGCCGTGCAGGCCGACCCGCTGGACGGCTACTTCGCCATGGCCCGTGGCAACCAGGACGTCGCTCCGCTGGAGATGACCAAGTGGTTCGACACCAACTACCACTATCTGGTGCCGGAGTTGGGCCCGGACACGGTCTTCGCGGCGAACTCCGCCAAGGCGGTCGGCGAGCTCCGCGAGGCGATCGCGCTCGGCCACAAGGGCCGCCCGGTCCTGGTCGGCCCGCTGACCTACCTGCTGCTCGCCAAGCCCGCACCCGGCGTGGCCTCCGACTTCCAGCCGATCACCCTGCTCGACCGCCTGCTGCCGGTCTACGCCCAGCTGCTGGCCGAGCTCAAGGCCGCCGGCGCCGAGTGGGTCCAGCTCGACGAACCCGCCCTGGTCCAGGACCGCACCCCCGCCGAACTCAACGCCGCCACCCGGGTGTTCCGTGACCTCGGCGCGCTGACGGAGCGTCCGAAGATCCTGGTCACCACCTACTTCGACCGGGTCGGCGACGCTCTGAAGGTCCTCGCCAAGGCCCCGGTCGAGGGCGTCGGCCTCGACTTCACCGGCCCGGCCGCCGCCAACCTGGCCGACCTCGCCGCCGTCGGCGGCCTGCCCGGCAAGCGCCTGGTCGCCGGAGTGGTGGACGGCCGCAACATCTGGATCAACAACCTGGAGAAGTCGCTCGCGACCCTGGCCACCCTGCTCGGCCTGGCCGACCGGGTGGACGTCGCCCCGTCCTGCTCGCTGCTGCACGTCCCGCTGGACTCCGCCGCCGAGCGCGACATCGACCCGCAGATCGCCCGCTGGCTCTCCTTCGCCCGCCAGAAGACCACCGAGGTCAGCCTGCTCGCCCGCGGTCTGCGCGAGGGCACCGACACCATCGCGCCCCAACTCGCCGCCAACCGTGCCGACCTGGCCTCCCGGGCCGGCTCCCCGATCACCCACGACCCGGCCGTCCGGGCCCGGGTCGCGGCCACCACCGAGACCGACGCCCACCGCGGGCAGGCCTACCCGGAGCGGGCCGCGGCCCAGCGGGCCAGGCTCGCGCTGCCGCTGCTGCCCACCACCACCATCGGCTCCTTCCCGCAGACCGCCGAACTCCGCATCGCCCGGGCCGACCTGCGGGCCGGCCGGATCGACGCGGCCGCCTACCAGGAGCGGATGCGGGACGAGGTCCGCGAGGTGATCGAGTACCAGGAGAAGGCCGGCCTCGACGTCCTGGTCCACGGCGAACCCGAGCGCAACGACATGGTCCAGTACTTCGCCGAACAGCTCACCGGCTACCTCGCCACCCAGCACGGCTGGGTGCAGTCCTACGGCACCCGCTACGTCCGCCCGCCGGTGCTGGCCGGCGACATCTCCCGCCCGACCCCGATGACCGTCGAATGGCAGCGCTACGCCCAGTCCCTGACGGACCGTCCGGTCAAGGGCATGCTCACCGGGCCGGTCACCATGCTCGCCTGGTCCTTCGTCCGCGACGACCAGCCCCTCGGCGACACCGCCCGCCAGGTCGCCCTCGCCCTGCGGGACGAGGTCACCGACCTGGAGGCCGCCGGGGCAGCCGTCATCCAGGTCGACGAGCCCGCCCTGCGCGAGACCCTGCCGCTGCGCGAGGCCGAGCGTGCCGCCTACCTCGCCTGGGCCACCGAGGCGTTCCGCCTCACCACCTCGGGCGTCCGCGCCGACACCCAGGTGCACACCCACATGTGCTACGCCGAGTTCGGCGAAATCCTCGGTGCCATCGAGGACTTGGACGCCGACGTGATCTCCCTGGAGGCGGCCCGCTCGCACATGGAGGTCGCCCACGAGCTCTCCGGAGCCGGCTACCCCCGAGAGGTCGGGCCCGGCGTGTACGACATCCACTCCCCCCGGGTGCCCTCCGCTGAGGAGGCCGCCGCCCTGCTCCGCGCCGGCCTGGCCGCGATCCCGGCCGATCGGCTCTGGGTCAACCCCGACTGCGGCCTGAAGACCCGCGCCTGGCCCGAGACCCGGGCCTCCCTCGAGAACCTGGTCGAGGCCGCCCGGACGGTACGGGCGGAGCTGACGGCCTGACCGCGCCTCCGGGGCGGGGTCGGGCGGCACGGCGCCGCCTGACCCCGCCCCGGACGGACCGCCCCGGACGGACCGTCGCGACCCCGATCACGGTGCGCCCCAAGCGATCTGACACATCGTTGACGCTCTTGACCGCACCGTGGTCTGATGGACCGCCTTTCCACCCTTGGCGTCAGGGGAAGCCGGTCCGACTCCGGCGCTGACCCGCAACCGTGGACCCGCCCACCGGGCGGGTGAGCCGGAATGCCTGCGCCGGGACGTTCGTCAGCTATACGTGCGTCGTCGCGGACTACGACGCGGTCCAGACGGGATCGCCCGCTCCCCGGGCAGGCCCGTCGGCTGCGCCGGCACCCCTCGTCGACCGACCAGGGAGTCACCGTGAGGGTCAGCAGCAGGAGCAGCGGCAGGGCCGGTCGCGCGGGAAGCGGCGCGGGCGGTGGCGGGTACGGGGCCCGGAGTCTGACCTCGGCCCTGCTCGCCTGCGCCCTCGCCGTGACGGCCGCCGTCACCGTGCTGGTCGGCCACCCCGGCAGCGCCTTCGCCGATCCGCCAGCCCGCACGCCCGACCTCGCCAAGGGCGCCCACTACCTCACCGACCCGGCCCGGCTGCTCGACGGCCACTACCACGAGGCCTTCCCCGACTCCGGGTCCGCCGACTTCGGACTCACCCTGGACACCGCCTTCGCGCTGGCGGCAACCGGCGCCGACGACGCCGCGCTGCTCCGGATCGCCGACTTCCTCGACCAGGGGGGCCGGGACGGCACCGGCTTCACGGTCGACGACTGGACCGGCATCGGCACCGACGGCGCCGCCGGAGGCTCCCTCGGCAAGGTGGCCCTGCTCGCCGAGACCGTCGGCCGTGACCCGCGCGACTTCGGCGGCCACGACCTGATCGCCGCCCTGGACGGGGCGGTCTGCGCCCGTGCCGACGAGGCGCTCGGCTGCGCGGCACCGGGCAACTACACCTGGACCGGCTCGGTCTTCGCCCAATCCCTCGGCGTCATGGCGCAGTTGAGGGCCGGAGACGCCAAGGGAGCAGGCGCACCCATCGCCTACCTGCGCAGCCTGCAGCAGCCGGCCGGCTCCTGGCCGAGCCTGATCCCGGCCGGCGCCGCCGCCGACGTGGACAGCACCGCGATGGCCCTGATGGCCCTCTCCCTCGTTCCCGGTGACGAGGCCACCAAGGCCGTCGAGCAGGGCCTGAGCTGGCTGGCCGCCACCCAGGCGCCCGACGGCGGCTTCCCCGGCGCCGCCGGGAACTCCACCAACTCCGCCGCCCTGGCGGTCCAGGGCCTGAGCCTGCGTCAGGACCTGTACGCGACGCGGATCGGCAAGGCCGTCGAGTTCCTGGCCGACCGGCAGAACCCCGACGGCGGCTTCGACGTCGCCTCCGCCGGACAGCCGGGCTCGGACGTCCGGGCCTCCGCCCAGGCCCTCGGCGGGGTCACCGGGAGGTCCTTCGGCACCCTCCGGCGAGTCCCCGGCACCACCCCCACGGACCCGGGCACCTCACCGTCGCCGTCCACCTCGCCCTCGCCCTCGCCCTCGCCCTCGCCCTCAGCTTCCGAATCGCCGTCCCCGTCCGCCTCCCCCTCGACCTCGGCTTCGGCTTCGGCTTCGGTCTCCTCGTCGCCCTCCCCCTCCCCGACCGACCCCTCCCCCAGCACCAGCACGCCGCTCCCCGCCGCGACGAGCCCGGCGGGCGTGGCCCCGGCCCAGAGTGGACCGCCTGCCACGAACCTGGCCCGGACCGGCACCCGAGCACTCGAACTCCTCGCCCCCGCACTCCTGTTGACGGCAGGTGGTGCGGCGATCCTGGTCGCCCTCCGCCGCAGGACCGCCTCGCCCTCCGGGAAGCACCGGTGATCCGCCCCGCGCGCCCACGCCGCCCCGGTCTGCCCCGCACCGCCGCCGGGGCGCTCCTCGCCCTGACCTTCGGCGCGAGCACGACCCCGGCCGCCGCCACACCCCTGCCGCTGGACCAGTGCACGACCACCAGCGGCGTGGTGCTCGCGGTCGACTTCGGCCCCTGGGGCGGCCCGCTGCTGCGCTCCTGCGGCACCACCCCCACCACGGGCTACACCCTGCTGAACCAAGGCGGTTGGAAGTCCACCGGCACCAGCCACGACGGGCCGGCCTTCATCTGCCGGATCGGCTACAGCGGCCACGACGGGGGCCGGGGTTACCCGACGCCCGAGCAGGACAGGTGCGTCCAGACCTCGCCCACCACCGCGTACTGGTCCTACTGGTACGCCGATCCCGGCGAGAACACCTGGACCTACAGCCAGTTGGGCGCGGTCAGCCACAGGCCGCTGCCCGGCAGCGTCGAGCTGTGGGTCCACGGCAAGACCGACCTCGCGGGCACCCAGGGCAGGCCCGCCATCTCCCCGGACAGCGTCCGTGCCCACAACACCACCCCCGGTGGCGCCCCGGCGACCACCACGACGCCACCGCCACCGGCCTCCGGCGGCACCACCACGGGCCCCACCGCCACCCAGCCCGCACCTGGTGCCACCAAGCCCACGACCTCGCCAACCACACCACCCACCAGGGGAGTTCCCACCCCCTCCGCCACTCCCGACGGCGCCACCCCCACCCCCGGGACCTCCGTCGAACCGCCGCCCTCCCCTCCCTCCGACCCGACCTCACCGACGCCCACTCCCACCGACGTCCCGGCGCCCTCCGCCTCCAGCCCCACCCCCGTCGACGCGGCCCCGGCCGCCGACGCCCCGCGCCCTACGGGCTCGATGGTCCCGGCCGTCGTCGGTGCCGCCGTCGTGCTCGTGCTCGGCGTCGCCACCGCCGTCACCGCACTGCGCCGACGGCGCCGGGCGGAGTGAGCGCGGTGGATCGACCCGTCAAGTCCACCGAGGGGTTCGCCCCGGTCGCCGGGCGGGTCCCCCGGGACCTGCACCCCGTCGCCTGGTGGATCTGGGCCCTCGCGCTCGCCACCGCCGCCAGCCGCACCACCAACCCCTTGCTGCTGTTCCTGGTGCTCGGCGTGCTCGGCTTCGTGGTCACCTCCCGCCGCACCGACGCGCCGTGGGCCCGCGGCTTCAAGTACTACCTCTGGCTGGCGCTGACCGTGGTCGCCGTCCGGGTCACCTTCCGCTGCGTCTTCGCCACCGGCATCACCCCGCACGACCACCTGCTGTTCTCCCTCCCGCGCGTCCCCACCCCGGACTGGTACGCGGGCGTCCAGATCGGCGGACCGGTCTCCCTGGAAGCCGTCCTGTCCGCCGCCACCGACGGACTTCGGCTGGCCTGTCTGCTCTGCTGCATCGGCGCCGCCAACACCCTGGCCAACCCCAAGCGCGCGCTGCGCGTCCTGCCGGGAGCGCTGTACGAGCTCGGGGTCGCCGTCACCGTCGCGCTCAGCGTCGCGCCACAGCTGGTGCAGAGCGTCCAACGGGTCTTCCGGGCACGGCGGTTGCGGGCCGGGCGGAGCAAGGGTCTGCGGGCCCTGCGGGGGATCGCCGTACCGGTGCTGGAGGACGCGCTGGAGCGCTCGATGCACCTCGCCGCCGCGATGGACTCCCGGGGCTACGGCCGGGCCGGCACCGCCACCCGCGCCTCGCGCCGGACCACCGGCGCGCTGATGCTGCTGGGCATGTGCGGCCTGTGCGCCGGGATGTACGGGCTGCTCGACGGCACGGCCCCCGCCCTGCTCGGCCCGCCCGCCCTGCTCGGCCTGCCCGCCCTCGCGGCCGGTTCGGCGCTCTGCGCCGGCGGCCTGCTGCTGGGTGGACGCCGAATCCGGCGCACCACCTACCGGCCGGATCCCTGGCGGGCGGCCGAATGGGCCGTCAGCCTCTGCGGGGTGGCTGCCGCGGTCCTGCTCCGCGTCAGCGTCGGCTACGACGCCACCGAGCTCAACCCCTCGCTCCACCCCCTGAGTTGGCCGACCCTGCCGGCCGTCCCGGTGGTCGCCCTGCTGCTCGCGGCACTGGCCGGAGTGCTCTCCCCGCCACCGGGCCGCCCACCCGCGACCGCCACCACCGCTCCCGCCGGCCGACCCTCCGCCGTCGGCGACCGCACGCCCTCCGAGGTGACCCGATGATCCGCTTCGACCAGGTCGGCGTCCGCTACCACGACGCCGACCGCCCCGTCCTGCACGGCGTCGACCTGACCGTCCCCGAGGGCGAGCTCTGCCTGGTGGTGGGCCGCACCGGAAGTGGCAAGTCCACCCTGCTCGGCACCGTGAACGGCCTGGTCCCGCACTTCACCGGTGGCACCCTCAGCGGCCGGGTCACCGTCGACGGCCGGGACACCGCCCACCACCCGCCACGCGAACTCGCCGACGTGGTGGGCGTGGTGGGCCAGGATCCGCCGGCCGGCTTCGTCACCGACACCGTCGAGGAGGAACTCGCCTACGCGATGGAGCAGTTGGCCGTCGAGCCGGCCGTGATGCGCAAGCGGGTGGAGGAGACCCTGGACCTGCTCGGCCTCGCCGACCTGCGCCACCGGGGCCTCAGCGAGCTCTCCGGCGGCCAGCAACAGCGGGTCGCCATCGGCTCGGTGCTCACCGCCCACCCCCGGGTGCTGGTCCTGGACGAGCCGACCTCCGCACTCGACCCGACCGCCGCCGAGGAGGTGCTGGCCGCGATCACCCGGTTGGTGCACGACCTGGGCGTCACCGTCCTGCTGGCCGAACACCGGCTGGAGCGGGTGGTCCAGTACGCCGACCGGGTCCTCCACCTGCCCGGCGACGGCACCGTCCGGTACGGGGCGCCGGCCGAGGTCTTCGAGGAGACCGAGATCGCCCCACCGGTGGTCGAGCTCGGCCGGCTGGCGGGCTGGCGGCCGCTCCCGCTCTCGGTCCGCGACGCCCGCCGGGCCGCCGCCCCGCTGCGCGAACGGCTGACCGGGCTCCCCGTTCCGCCCGTGCGCGAGCGGCCCGGCGGCGGGGTGCCGGTGCTGACCGCCGATCAGGTCGTGGTCAGGCACGGCCGGATGGCCGCCGTCCGTGAGGCCTCGTTGGAGCTGCGCTCCGGCGAGGTGACGGCACTGATGGGCCGCAACGGCTCCGGAAAGTCCTCACTACTGTGGGCCCTCCAGGGATCCGGCCCGCGCCAGGGCGGCACCGTCCGGGTCACCCGGGACGGCGCGGGCCCTGCCGACCCCAAGAAGGTCGCGGCCCCCGAGGCCCGCCGCCTGGTCGGCCTGGTCCCGCAGACACCCACCGACCTGCTCTACCTCGAGACCGTGGCCCAGGAGCTCGACCAGGCCGACCGCGACGCGGCCCGCAACCACGAGGGCCCCACAGCCCGGCAGGTCCTGAACCGGCTCGCCCCGGGCATCCCGGACCGCAGCCACCCCCGCGACCTCTCCGAAGGGCAGAAGCTGGCCCTGGTGCTGGCGATCCAGCTGGCCGCAGCCCCGCCGATCGTCCTGCTGGACGAGCCCACCCGTGGCCTGGACTACCGGGCCAAGGCCGCACTCACCGCCATCGTCGGCCAACTGGCCTCCGAGGGAAGGGCCGTGGTGGTCTGCACGCACGACGTGGAGTTCGTCGCCGCCTCCGCCGACCGGGTGCTGGTGATGGCCGAAGGCGAGATCGTCGCCGACGGCCCGACCGACGAGGTCATCGTCGCCTCGCCGACCTTCGCCCCGCAGACCGCCAAGGTCCTCGCCCCGCTCCGCTACCTGACCACCGGTCAGGTAGCCCGGGCGCTCGCCCCCGCGGAGGCCGCCCGATGACCCTCCCCGCGGCCCCCGCCCTACCCGCCGCCGTCCGGATCCCCGGCCGGGCCAGGATCGCGGTGACGCTGGCCGCCGCCATCGGCCTGATCGCCTTCCTCTGGCCCTTCGTCGTCGCCCCGGGGAAGTTCGGCTCCGCTTACGCTCCCCCGCTGGTCTTCGGCGCGCTGCTGGCCCTGGTGCTGGCCGTGGTGATCGCCGAGATCTCCGCCGGGGGCATCGACGCCAAGGCGCTCGCCATGCTCGGCGTGCTCTCCGCCGTGAACGCCGGACTCCGCCCGCTCGGCGCCGGCACCGCCGGGGTCGAGACGGTCTTCTTCGTCCTGGTGGCCGCGGGCCGGGTCTTCGGCCCCGGCTTCGGCTTCGTGCTCGGCTGCACCTCGCTGTTCGCCTCCGCGCTGCTCACCGGCGGCGTCGGCCCCTGGATGCCGTACCAGATGTTCGGCTGTGCCTTCGTCGGCCTGCTGGCCGGACTGCTGCCCCCGCTGCGCGGCAGGGCCGAGGCCGCGATGCTCGCGGTCTACGGCGCCTTCTCCGGCTACCTCTTCGGCTTCCTGCTGAACCTCTCCTTCTGGCCCTTCAACCTCGACCCGACCAGCTCCATCGCCTACCTGCCGGGCCTGCCCTTCACCGAGCAGTGGCACCGCTACCTGCTCTTCGACCTCACCACCTCGCTCGGCTGGGACACCGGACGCGCCGTCACCACCGGCGTGTGCATCCTGCTGACCGGCCCGGCACTGCTCACCGTCTTCCGCCGCGCCGCCCGCCGCGCCGCCTTCGAGGCCCCCGTCCGCTTCACGCCGCCGGAGCTCGGCGAGGATCCGACACACCCCACCCCTGGCTGCACCTAGGATGCAGTTGCACATCTATCGCAATAAGGGGTTGCCGTGATCGGTTCGCCAGTGGTGCTGGGCATCGAGTCGTCCTGCGACGAGACCGGCGCCGGACTGGTCCGGGACGGGGTGCTGCTCGGCCAGGCGGTGGCGTCCAGCATGGACGAGCACGCGCGCTTCGGCGGCGTCGTGCCGGAGATCGCCGCGCGGGCGCACGTGCACGCCGTCGCCCCC
>NZ_JBSGEL010000108.1:0-18033 GCF_053602875.1 Kitasatospora sp. NPDC004289
CACAACCACCTCCGCGATCACAACCTGGAAGCAGCCTGCCGCGCAACAGACGAAGGATCAATTACCCGGCCAAGGAACCGAGACGAGCCACTAGCTCGGCGAAACAGGTGTCGAGCAGCAGCAGGACGTGCCCGACCCGCGTGTCCGCCAGCAGTTCTGCCAGGTCGCGGGTGGCGAGCGCGGTGGCCACCAGGTCCTGACGGCTGTTCAGACAGGTCAGCCGGTGCTGTCGTGAACCGCGCAGACCGTGGCCCGCGTAGTACACGACGAGCACGTCCTTCTCACAGCGCTCCTCCGCCCGGAGCCAAGCCTCGAGGCCGATTCGCACCTGCTGCGCGTCCGGGGCATGGGCCAGCTCCGGGAGGATCTCGGCGTACCCGAGCGATCCGAAGAGGGCCTTGACCCGGCCGAGATCCTCGGACACCCCCGGCAGGGGGGCCAGAGTCGGGTCGGCGGTATACACGCCCGAGCCGAGGACGAAGACGAAGCGGTTGTGACCGTCGGAGCCCGGGAGGACCGTCATACAGCCAGTCCCGTGGCAATCGCGGTCCCGGTCTGCGCAGCCGTCAGGTAGGCACGCATGCTGTGCATCTCGGACCCGTTGTCCACCGTCAGGTCCTGGAGCTCCGGCCCGAACAGGGGAGCCAGCTCCCGCACCAGCGCCACCACGTCTCCCCTGTCGGCCAGGTTGGTCCAGCGCTTCACGGCCGTCGGCCAGCCCCCGGGAACCGGCTGGAGGCGGTCGAAGACCAGTCCGGCCAACCCCAACGGGGAGCCGACCGTGACCAGGGTCAGCGGCCCGCGGTCGGGGGCCGGGGCGACCGCGCACAGCGCCTCGTAGGCCACCACCGAGCCCAGCGAATGACCGACCACCACCCTGGTCTCAGGGGTGAGCAGTTCTTCGACCCTGGCCCGCGCCGCAGTGCGGAGGCCTGGTTCGGCGAAGTACCGGCTCACCTGCTTTAGGTCGGAGATCAGCAATCGCTCGGAGACCGCCCCGAAGAAGCGCGAGCGGGTCAGGGCCTGCAGGCCCCGACGGACCCGATCCACCGTCAGGGGGCGCGACGCCAGACGGCCAACCGCGCCCCGGGCGCCCGGGCCGCCGGTGGCCTGGTCCGGTCCCGGGATACGCGGATCCAGCCGCGCGGCCTCCCGCCACCACGCTTCCAGGAGGTCTGCCTCGAACCCGTCCTCGACGTCCTCCGCCCGGTAGTACGGCTCTCCGCGCGCGCCGGACTCCCGGTAGAGGTCTCCGTACGCGACGCAGGCCACGTCTCCGTCGGCAAGCCCTCCGAGGGTGGGATCGCGGCGCAGCGCGAGTCCGACCCCGCCCCGCAAGGCTGGTTCCAGCTCCGCCAGCAGCGTCTCGGCGGTGTCGAGTTGACGCCCCACCCCGTGCACCACGACGACCCTGCTCATGGCCCCTCCGCCCGACTCGCACTCGTGGCGAGAGCATAGTCGGGCGCCACCGCTCAGGGCTTGAGGATGAGGTCCTGTTCGACCGGCGGGGTGCCGCCGTGCCAGTCGAGCGGGGCTCCGAAGCGGATCAGCTCGCCGTAGAGGGACGGGTCGACGGGCTCGGCGAGGACCACGTCGAGGACGGCGCGGGCGGCCTCGGCGGGGGTCTGGGCCTGGCTGTAGTCGGTGAACCACGGGCGGGAGGTCGGGGTGTCGACCATGCCGGGGCAGACGGCGGCGACCAGGGTGCCCGCGGCGAGGTCCGCGTCCCGGCGGGCGGCCGCGACCGCGCGGACGGCGGCCACCTGGGCCACCTTGGAGGGCACGTTGAGCCAGCGCGGCCAGCCGGCTTCGGCGGCCGTGCCATCGTGGACCGCCGCGCGCCAGGACTCCACGGCCCGCTCCACCCCGTCGAGGTCCGCGCCGTCGAAGAGGTGGTGCAGCCGGGGGTCCAGCCGGCCCAGGGTGCCCAGGCTGCTGGCCACCACGAGCAGCCGTCCGCCCGGGCGCAGCGCGGGGCCGAAGGAGCGCAGCACCGCGTGGGTGGCGGTGTTGGAGACGTCGATGAACTCGTCGGCCCGCTCGGACTGCGAGTCCTCCGGCAGGAGGCGGGCGACGGCGTTGGAGAGGACGATGTCGACGCCGCCGTGACGCTCCGACAGCTCCGCGGCGAGACGGGCGATGGCCTCGGAGTCGGTGACGTCGAGCACCCTTCCCTCCACCCGGGAGCGGGTGGAGGGGAGCTGGGCGACCTCGCGGGCGGCCTCGGTGACGCGCCCCTGGTCGCGGCCGGTGAGCAGGACCAGGTCGTGCTCGGTGAGGCGCGCGGCGAGACCTTCCACCAGGGCGCGGCCGAGGCCCTGGTTGGCGCCGGTGACGACGGCGATGCGGGATGTGTTCATGGCTGCCACGGTAAGGAGGACCCGGGCGGGAGGCCAGCGAGAATCCGCGCGCACCGGCGCGAACGGGCGCCAGACGACGGCTTTCTGATGATCCGTCAGGCTCCGACGGCTCTGACCCAGACGGGGAACCGGGTCGGTTCGGGGTCCGGGCCCGCCGCGTCGTCCTCCGACGGATCGGTGATGGTGATGACGCCGGGGCTGGAGTCGGCCAGGAAGGGGGCGACGACGGGGGCGAGGTCCGTGGTGGGGGCGTACGCGCCGCCGAAGGGGAGGTCGTCCGGGGGGACCGTGCCGGTGGAGCAGCGGAGCTGTCCGGCGAGTTCGTCGTGCCAGACGTAGAAGGTGGCCGGGCCGGTGTACCCGGCGGCGAGGACCCGGGCCCGGAGGGCGGCGGCGGTCCGTTCGAAGGCGGCGGCCACCTCGGCGACGGTGAGGGAGCGGCGGTCCTCCACCTCGGCGTTCAGGTGCCAGGTGTTGGTCTCCCACTCCACCGGCCGGTCGTCCGGCTCCAGGGCGAGGGGTTCGTCGGCCAGTTCGGCGATCCAGGTCAGCAGCACCGGGGAAGTCTCGCACGCCCCTTCCGGCCCCGCCGGGACGCATCGGTACGATGGGGGGAGGCCGGAGCGGCCGGACGGGGAGGCGCACAGTGACGGCAGACGGGCCCGGTGTCCTCGGGGAGCGGATCGAGCAGCTCTTCCGCACCGTCAGGCGGCCGAACGGCGAGCCGCACAGCAACGAGGAGGTGGCGCGGGCCTGCCGGGAGGCGACCGGGGAGACCTTCTCCGCCACCTATCTCTGGCAGCTGCGCACCGGACGGCGCGACAATCCGACGAAGCGTCACCTGGAGGCGCTGGCACAGTACTTCCAGGTGCCGCCGGCCTACTTCTTCGAGGACGAGCAGGGCGATCGGATCGCCGAGGAGCTGGCCCTGCTCGGGGCCCTGCGGGACGCCGGCGTGCAGGAGGTCGCGCTCCGGGCCGTGACCCTCTCGCCCGAGGGGCTGGGCACCATCAGTGACATGATCGAAGCAATCGCCAGACGTGAGGCGCGAGCCCGGGGCGCCGAGTAGGCTCGCGTCTGCGCTCTCCGGAGCGCGGGGGCGGGCGCGCGTGCGGAGCGCGCCGGACCGACGTCCCCCGGGTTCGGGCAGCGCGTGGGGGCGACATGGAGGACCGCGAACGGCGCAGGCTCTGGCGGCGCTGTCGGGAGCTGGCGGCGACGCTGACCCTCCCCGATCCGTTCGAACTCCCAGCCCTCGGCGAGGTGTTGTCCGTGCACCTGGGGCGGCCGGTGGAGTTCCTGCCGCTGCCCGCCGGCGCGGCCGGCACCTGCGGGGTGCTGATCAGCACCGAACGGGCCGAGTACATCGGCTACCCGACCGACACCACCCCGCTGCACCAGCAGCACATCGTGCTGCACGAGGTCGGGCACCTGCTCTGCGGCCACCAGGACGCGCGGTCGTCGGCCGACGGGCCCGGCGGCGGGGGCGTGGCCGGCCTGCTGCCGCACCTGTCCGGCGAGTTGGTCCGCCGGGTGCTGGGGCGCAGCGCGTACGACAGCGCGCAGGAGCAGGAGGCCGAACTGTTCGCCTCACTGGTGCTGCACCGCGCCGCGGGCCTGCGCGGCAGGGCGGGCTCCGGGGCCGCGCGCCCGGGCGAGGAGAGCGAGGAGGCGGTCCGGCTCGGCGGCGTCTTCGACTGGCCTCGGGGCCGGGGCCGGCGCCCCGCCGGCGCGCCGTGATCTCGCTGGTGGAGTGGCTGGCCGGGGCGGTCGCGATCGTCGGGGTGCTGTACCGGATCCGGCTCTGGCGCGGTGGACCGCTGCAGCCCGGCGCCCGCTACCTGGCCGCGTTCACGGCCTCGCTCGGGCTCTCGATGGCCCTGCTGCCGTTCTCCCGGAGCCCGGGCATCGCGGCCCAGCCGTCGGTCGCCTACCTGCTGCCGCTGCTGTGCACCGAGCTCAAGCTCACGGCCGAGTGCTTCCTCGCGCTGACGGCCCTCGCGGTGCGCGGCGGCGAGCGCGACCGGCCGCTGATGCGGCGTCAGGCCCTGTGCTCGGTGGTGGTGATGACCGCGGTCGCCCTCCTCTACCGGGCCGCCGAGGTGACGCCGGTGGCCGGGAACATCACCGTCGGGGCGGCCGGGCGCGCCGAACTGACCGCCTACAACGCGCTCTTCACCGCCCACAGCCTCTGGTGCGTCGCGCTGTTCACCCTGCTGGTCCACCGCGCGGCCCGCCGGCTCGGCCCGGGGCTGCTGCGCACCGGCCTGCGGCTGGTCGTCGTCGCCGGCGCCTGCGGCCTGTACTGGTCCGCGATGAGCCTCTTCCCGCTGGTCCAGGGGTTCCGGACGGGCCGTCAGACCAGCGGGGTCAACCTGCACTCGGCCGCCATCGGCCTGGCCACCCTGGTGATGGTGATCGGCGGGATGACGGTCACCGCCTGGGGCGGCCGGATCGCCGCGCGGGTGCGTCGGCTGCGGGCCAGGCGCGAGCTCCGCCGGATCGACCCGCTCTGGTCGGCGCTGTACGCCGTCCGCCCCGAGATCGCCCTGGAGCCGCCCTCCCCCCGCAGCCCGCGCGGCCCGGCCGGGAACCCGGAGTTCACCCTCTACCGACGGGTGATCGAGATCCGCGACGGGCAGCTGGCGCTCCGCGCGCACCTGCACGCCGGGGTGCCCGGCTGGGCCTCGGCCGCCTGCCGCGCCGCCGCCCTCGACCGGCGGCGCACCGAGGCGACCGTCGAGGCCGCCGTGCTGGCGGCGGCCCTCGAGGCGGCGGCCGCCGGGCGGCGCTACCCGTACCCGGACACCGACGGGCACACCCCGCCCGCCACCGCACCCGACCTTCGCACCGAGAGCTCCCAACTCGCCCTCGTCGCCGAGGCCTTCACCGACTCCCCGATCGTCGCCTCGGTCCGGCGCCGGATGCGGACGGAACTGGCTGCGCTACAGTCCGGGGGATGAGCGAACTGCGCGCACCCTTCGGTGACTTCGGGACCGTCCTGGCCGCCTCCGAGGCGTGGGAGGGGCTGGCCCCGCCGGTGCTGGAGGCCCTGAAGGGGTGGGACGCGGCGGAGTCGGTGCTGTACGTGGACACCGACCCGGAGAAGGCCGACACGGCGGTCTTCTGCGAGGCCTACCGGGTGCCGCTCGAACTCTCCGCCAACTGCGTGGTGGTGGCCGCCAAGCGCGGGGGCGAGGTGACGTACGCGGCCTGTCTGGTCCGGGCGGACCGGCGCCTGGACGTGAACGGGGTCGTGCGCAAGCACCTCGGGGCCCGGAAGGCGTCGTTCGCACCGATGGAGGAGGCCGTGGCCCGGACCGGGATGGAGTACGGCGGGATCACCGTGGTCGGGCTGCCGCCGGAGTGGCCGCTGCTGGTGGACGAGGCGGTGGTGGCGCTCCCGCAGGTGCTGATCGGCAGCGGGCGGCGGCGCGGCAAGCTGATCCTGCCCGGTGCGGCGGTGGCCGGGCTGCCGCGCGCCGAGGTCCTCGTCGGCCTGGCCGCCTGAACGTCCGAGGGAGACACCGTGCAGCTCACCCGGGAGGACGGCCTCGTCCTCGACACCGACCCCGCCAGGATCGACCTCGACCTGGTGCACCACTGGCTCTCCACCGACGCCTTCTGGGCCCTGGGGCGTGACCGCGAGACCGTCGTCCGGAGCATCGCGAACTCGATTGTGCTCGGCGTCTACGCGCCAGGGCACGCCGAACAGCTGGCCTTCGCCCGGGTGGTGACGGACTACGCGACCTTCGGCTGGCTCTGCGACGTCTACGTGGACCGGCCCGCCCGGGGCCGCGGCCTCGGCACCTGGATCGCGGAGTCGGTGGTGGAGCTGCTCGCGCCCTACCGGCTGAAGCGCCTGCTGCTCTCCACCCTGGACGCCCACGAGGTCTACGCCCGGGCCGGGTTCGAGCCGGTACGGGACCCGCAGAAGCTGATGATGATCGGGCAGCAGTAGGAGCCCGACGGCCCGTCAGGAGGCACTCGGGCGCCCGCGTCCGCTCGGGCCCGCCGGTTGCGCCGGGGTGGGAGGCGGGCCGCGGAACGGACGGACGGACCGGCGGCGAGGTCAGTCGGTGCGCAGGCGCGCGTGCAGGTGGGCGTCGTGGCGGCCGTCGGCCTGGGGCCAGGCGCTGCGGCGGGTGCCCTCCAGGGTGAAGCCGGTCTTGACGGCCACCCGGCAGGAGGCGGCGTTGCCGACGGCGTGGGAGAGTTCGAGCCGGGCGAGGCCTGCGGTGGCGAAGGCCCAGTCGGCCACCGCCTCCACCGCGCGCGGGCCGACGCCCCGGCCCCGGGCCGCCGGGACGACCCAGTAGGCGACCTCGGCCGTGCCGTCGGGGAGGGTCAGGCCCTTGAGCGCGGCCCGGCCGAGCAGTTCGCCACCGGCGTCGACCACCGCCCAGTGCGCCTCGGTCTCGGTCGCCCAGCCGCCGCGCCAGTCGGCGATCCAGCCCTCCGCCTCGGCGAGGGAGTCGGCCCGGCGCACGTGCCAGCGCTGGATCTCCGGGTCCTGGTAGGCCGTCAGCACCGCCGGCGCGTCGCCGGGCAGCCAGGGCCGGAGGAACAGGCCGTCGCCGCCGTCGAGTTCGGGCTGCGGACGAGCGGCGAGCGATCCGGCGGGAACGGTGGGCGGCACGAGGGTCGGCATGCCACCGATCATCCCGGAGGGAGGGCCGGGACGACGAGGGCCGGGCACGAAGCGGAAGGACGGGACGGGACGGGACGGGGGAAGGAGATCGGGCCGCGCGCCGCAGGACGTGCCCTCGGTGCGCGGCCCGACGGGCCGGCCCGGCTCAGCCGGCCAGCAGCTTGGCCTTGGCGGCGGCGAACTCCTCCGGGGTGAGCAGGCCCTGCTGGACCATCTGCCCGAGGTCGGCGAGCTTGGTCGCGACGTCAGGCTGGGCGGGCGCCGGCGGTGCCGGGGGCGGCTGGTAGGCGGGCTGGGCCTGGTACGCGGGCTGGGCGCCGGCGGCCTGCTGGGCCTGGAGGTCGGCGATGGCGGCGTTCTGGTCCTGCTCGTTCTGGGCCGAGCGGGCCGCGCTGCGGCCGGCGGCGTAGGCGGCGCCGCCGACCACCAGGCCGCGGACCAGCGGGGCGCCCACCGGTCGGACGACCCGGACGGGGCGGATCGGACGCAGGGGTCGGAACACGGGCTCCTCCTCTTACTGTCCGGCCGCGACGCGACGCGCCTCGGCGGCCCGGACGGCCTGTTCGATGTTCTCCTGCGGGATGCGGACACCGGTGGCGATCCGGCCGCCGAGCTCCCGGAGCGCGCCGGCGGCGGCCGCCGCCCAGACGTGCTCGATCAGCACCAGCAGCGCCACCGTCCCGGGCGCCAGCAGCTCGGCGGCCTCCTGGGCGTCCTCGGGCCCGATCAGCTGGAGCTCCTCGCGGTCCGGGTCGACCACACCCCGGAGGTGTTCGAAGTCCTCGAGCTCCCCGTAGGTCGCCTCCCCGTCGGGCTGACGGGTGACCACCAGGGTGTCGATCACCCTGATCTCGCCCGCCGCCCGGAGGAGGCCCAGGGCCTTCACCGCCTCGACGGTGATGGTCTCCTGGGGGAAGGTCAGGACTAGCAGTTCGGCCGGCCCCATCCAGGGCTCCCTTCGGTGGATGAATCCCCCGCAAAAGGGATACAAGCACACCGCCGCCCCGGATCCCGGCCGACACGGTGACGGCAGGGGCGGAACGGGCGCAACGGGCGGAACGGGATGACCGTCCGTCAGAAGAGCCGACGGGCGCCGGCGCCGTCCTCGCCGAGCTCGTCGCCCGGGTTCAGCAGCGCGCAGGCCTTCATCGAGAGGCAGCCGCAGCCGATGCAGCCGGTGAGCTCGGCCTCCAGCCGCTCGATGGTCAGCCGGCGCTCCTCCAGCCGGAGCCGCCACTCGCGCGAGGCGCGCTGCCACTCCTGGTGGCTCGGCGGCCGGTCCAGCGGCACGTCGGCGAAGGCCTCCCGGAGGTCCTGCAAGGGGATGCCGATCCGCTTCGCCACCGAGATCAGGGCGATCCGGCGGAGCATGTGGCGCGGGTAGTGGCGCTGGTTGCGCCCGTCCCGCTCGGAGGCGATCAGGCCCAGCTCCTCGTAGAAGCGCAGCGCCGACACCGCCGCGCCGGTGCGGGCGCTGACCTCGCCGATCGCCAGCCAGTCGTCGGGGGTGGCCCGGGCCTCGCCGGGCTGATGACGCGTCATGCGGGGCGGCCTCCTGTTTGCACTCAAGTTTACTTGAGGTCATACGGTCGACCCGCGTCCGGACAGCGCGTCAGAACACCCACCTGGAACCAACCGTGAGGACGGCCGCCCGATGACCTATGTGATCGCCCTGCCCTGTGTCGACGTCAAGGACCGGGCCTGCATCGACGAATGCCCGCTGGACTGCATCTACGAGGGCGACCGGATGCTCTACATCAACACGGACGAGTGCACCGACTGCGGCGCCTGCGAGCCCGTCTGCCCGGTCGAGGCGATCTTCTACGAGGACGACACCCCGGAGGAGTGGAAGCACTTCACCGCGATCAACGTGGAGTTCACCGACGGGATCGGCACGCCCGGCGGGGCCACCCGGCTCGGCCCGCTCGGCTACGACCACCCGGTCGTGGCCGCGCTGCCGCCGCAGAACGCCGGCTGAGCACGGCGCGGGCCCGCCCCTCCGGGGGGAGGGGCGGGCCCGCGCCGGAACGTCGGCTACTCGGGCTTCGGCAGGGCGATCCACTCCGCCCAGCTGAGGTCCCGTCCGATCAGGCGCGGCCGCTCGAACGGCCAGCGCTCGGCGATCCAGCGCGGCACGAAGGCGTCCAGCGCGGCCTCCAGCTCGCTGCCGACCCGGGCGTCCACCACCCACCAGGAGACCTCGGCGTCCGCGCCGGCGCGCTCCGGCGGGTCGATGTAGACGCAGCCGAGCAGTTCGGTCTCGGCGGCGTTCAGCAGCGCGTAGTTGAAGGACTGGTGGGCCTCGGCCTCGCGCTCGTGGCGGGCCAGGTCGATCCGGTCCGCCTCCTCGGTCATGGTGGCCGCGGGCCAGCCCCAGGCCGGGCCGAAGAGCTCGAACAGCCGCTCGCGGGAGCCCATCACGGCCGGGTAGTCGATCTCGGTGTCGGTGGCCCTGATCGGACGCAGGTGGAAGCCCTCGATCAGGGGCTCGTGCAGCGGGTGGACGAAGTCCTCGGGAAGCCAGCTCATGCGGCGAAGGCTAACCAGCGGGGCGGCCGGCGGCCCACCTCTTTTCGATCATTGACGGGCGGTCGGCCGCGGCGCGCCACGGACGGCGCAAGGTCACCCGCACCGGGGCCGCCGGAGTGTTCGCTGGACGCGACCGCCGTCCCCCGTTCCCCGGAGGCCCCGATGTCCGTCCCGATCTCCCAGCTCGGCGACCCCGCCGTGCGCGCGCTGCTCACCGCGCTCAACGCCAACGACCGCGCCGCCTTCCGGGCCGCCCTGACCCCGGACGCCACCATGTCCGACGACGGCACCGAGCGCGACCTCCACGACTGGACCGAGCGGGAGGTGTTCTCCTCCAACGGCCACATCGACGTGGCGAGCGAGAGCGACGGCGGCCGCGCCCTGGTCGCGGACTACCGCAACGACACCTGGGGCGCCATGCGGACGGCCTGGCGCTTCACCGTCACCGACGGGAAGGTGAGCCGCTTCGAGACCGGCCAGGCCTGACCGGGGCGGCCGACCGGGCGGACCGGGAGACTTCGGGCGTAAACTATTACTTGCCCTACCGAACCAATCCGCCCCGAAGGATGACGCCGCGTTGACCAGCAAGGCCGCCACCAGCACCCCCGTCGTCCGGACCGGGCCCGCCCCGGACCCGGCCGACGGTCTCGACCCGAGGCGGTGGAAGGCCCTCTGGGTCTGCCTGCTGGTCGGCTTCATGTCCTTCCTGGACGTGTCGATCGTCAACGTCGCCCTGCCCTCCATCCAGAGCGGGCTGCACACCTCGGAGGCGGGCCTGTCCTGGGTCCTCTCCGGCTACGTGCTGGCCTTCGGCCTCACCCTCGTCCCGGCCGGCCGGCTCGGCGACGCGTACGGGCGCCGCACCTTCTTCCTCGCCGGGCTGACGCTCTTCACCGCCGCCTCGGTGCTCTGCGGCCTGGCCGGCAGCGAGACCTGGCTGATCGCCGCCCGGCTCGGCCAGGGCATCGCGGCCGGGCTGCTCACCCCGCAGATCTCCGGCCTGATCCAGCAGCTCTTCCGGGGCGCGGAGCGCGGCAAGGCCTTCGGCCTGCTCGGCTCCACGATCGGGATCGCCACCGCCGTCGGGCCGGTGCTCGGCGGGCTGCTGATCCAGGCCCTGGGCACCGAGCACGGCTGGCGCTGGGTCTTCTTCGTCAACCTGCCGATCGGTCTGCTGGCCTTCCCGCTGGCCCGGCGCCTGCTGCCGCGCGGCGAGCGCGCCGCCCGGGGCGCCCGCGGCGCCCGGGCCGGACTCGACCCGGTGGGCGTGCTGCTGCTGGGCGGTGCGGTGTTCGCCCTGCTGCTGCCGCTGATCGAGGAGCGGAGCTGGCAGGGCTCCGCGAAGTGGCTGCTGCTCGGACTGGGCGCGGTCCTGCTGGCGGCCTTCCTCGGATGGGAGCACCGCTACGCGCGCGGCGGACGGGCGCCACTGGTGGACCTCGGGATGTTCCGCTTCGGCTCGTACTCGCTGGGCGCGCTGCTCGGGGCGGTCTACTTCGCCGGGTTCACCAGCATCTTCTTCATCTTCACGCTCTACCTGCAGAGCGGGCTCGGGTACTCGGCGCTGGCCGCCGGGCTGGCCATCACGCCGTTCGCGGTGGGCACCGCCGCGAGCTCGGTGGTCGCCGGGCGGAACGTCTACCGCTTCGGCCGCCGGATGATCACCGGTGGTCTGGTGCTGGTGGTGCTCGGCCTCACCGGCACCTGGCTGGCGGCCTCGCTGGCCTCCGGTCCAGCGGTGGGCTGGGCGACGGCGCTGCCGCTGTTCGTGGCGGGCGTCGGCTCGGGCGCGGTGATCAGCCCCAACTCCACGCTCACCCTCCAGGACGTCCCGGTCGCCCAGGCGGGCACGGCCAGCGGCATGCTCCAGACCGGACAGCGCGTCAGCTCGGCGGCTGGCATCGCGATCGTCAGCTCGGTCTTCTTCGCCCGGGTCGGCGACGGGTGGCAGGCCGCGTTCCGCGCGGGTGTCCTCACCTCGGCCGCGATCGTCGGGGCCGCCTTGGTGATCGCCCTGGTCGACCTGTCGCGGCGGCGCGGCAGGGCCTGACGGGCGGCAGGGCCTGACGGGCGGTCGGACCCGACGGTCCGTGAGCACCGCCGCGAGCGCCGGGGCCCGGGGCCGAACGGCTCAGACCGGCTGACGGTCCGCCAGGACCTGGCGGACGGCGGCGATCAGGGTGCGGGAGCGGATGTCCCCCGTGACGCCCGGCATCATGCCGTTGGTGACGTAGGCGAAGCCGATGCCCAGCTCGGGGTCGGCGAAGCCGAGGGAGCCGCCGCGGCCCGGGTGGCCGAAGGAGGCCGGGGAGGCCATCGGCGAGCTGGGCCCGTGCCGGAAGAAGCCGTGGCCGAAGGTGGTGTTGACGATCAGCACCTTGTCCGGGCCGCTGACCGCGGGCCCCATCGCCTCGCCCAGCAGCTCCGGTCCGAAGAGCGCGGGCAGCCGCTCGCCCGGGGTGCCGCCGTGCCGGTCGGCCGCCCCGATCAGCGCCGCGAACAGCCGGGCCACCGAACGGGCGGTGCCGATCGCGCCGGCGCCGGGGATCTCGACGGCCTGGATGGCCGGGTCGTTCAGGTCCACCGCCGAGCGGACCGAGGCGAACGAACGGGAGGTCAGCGAGGTGCGGTCCTGGTAGGCCGCCGTCACGGAGGCCTTCGGCCGCAGCCTCAGTCCGCCCGAGGCGCTCTGGGCAGCCGCGGCCGGGCCGGGCAGGTCGACCAGCCGGCCGACCCGGGGGGCGGCACCCGCCGGGAGGCCGATCCACAGGTCCAGGCCGAGCGGCTGGGCGATCTCCTCGGCGAAGTAGCGCCCGACGGAGCGGCCGTCGGCCCGCCGGACCACCTCGCCGACCAGCCAGCCGAAGGTGTACGGGTGGTAGCCGTGCGCCCGACCGGGCTCCCAGAACGGCGCCTGGGCGGCCACCGCCGCGACGGCCGGCTCCCAGGCGATCACGTCCTCCACCCGCAGCGGCACGTCCAGTGCGGGGATGCCGGTCTGGTGCGAGAGCAGCCAGCGGACCGGCACCCGGTCCTTGCCCGCTGCCTTGAACTCAGGCCAGTACGAGGAGACCGGCGCGTCCAGGTCGAGCCGCCCCTGCCCCACCAGGTGGAGCGCCGCGGCCGCCGTCAGGCCCTTGGTCACGGAGCGGAGCACCTGCGCGGTGTCCGCCGTCCAGGCCACCGCCGGGGCCGGGCGGCCGCCCACCTCGGGCCGGGCGTCGCCGCCCCAGAGGTCCGCGACCTTGCGGCCGTCGTGGTAGAGCGCGAAGGCCGCGCCGAGCTCGCCGTACTCGCGGAAGTTGCGCGCGAACGCCTCCCGGACCGGTTCGAAGCCCTCGGCCACCTCGCCCCAGATCTCCACCACCACGTGCCGCCTTCGCTCCGCCGTACAGTCCGCCCCTGAACGATAGTCCGATCATCGGTGGTGCGCTGACGTGCGGGGCCTCCCGTCCCCTCTCCCCCGACACCCCGTCAGGTGGGTAGCGTGGGCGCCATGACGAACCCCGAGGACGAGATCCTGGACGTGGTCGACGAGCGCGACGAGGTGATCGGCACCGCCCCGCGCGCCGAGGTCTACCGCAAGGGCCTGACCCACCGCTGCTCCTTCGTCCTGGTCCGCGACCCGCAGGACCGGATCTTCGTCCACCGCCGTGCCGCCACCAAGGGCTACGGCCCCGGGACGTACGACGCCTTCGTCGGCGGCGTGGTCGGCACCGGCGAGAGCTACGCCGAAGCCGCCGTCCGGGAGGCCGAGGAGGAGCTCGGCGTCTCCGGGGTGGAGCCGCGGCCGCTGTTCAAGTTCCTGTTCTCCCAGCCCGGGCTCTCCTGGTGGTGCGACGTCTGGGAGGCCCGCTGGGACGGCCCCGTCCAGCCTCAGGTCGAGGAGATCGACTGGCACGGCTGGCTCACCGAGGCCGAACTGGCCCAGCGGCTGACGGAGTGGGAGTTCGTGCCCGACGGCCTGGAGGCCTACCGGCGCTACCTGGCCCATCGGAGCTGACGCGCCGGGGCAGTAGGGTGACGCCCATGGTTTCGCGTACGCCGCCGGTGGCGGATCGGGACGGGCGGGCACCCCGCCGACGGCTGAGCGTGGACGAGCGCCGGGAGCAGCTGATCGCCGTGGCACTCGACCTGTTCAGCCGGCACGCGCCGGAGGACGTGTCGATCGACGACATCGCGGCGGCGGCCGGTGCCTCCCGCCCGCTGGTCTACCACTACTTCCCCGGCAAGCAGGCGCTCTACGAGGAGTCCCTGCGGCGCGCAGGCCAGGAGCTGGCCGGCCGCTTCGAGGAGCCCCGGGAGGGCCCGCTCTCCGAGCGGCTCTACCGGGTGATGGGCCGTTACCTCGACTTCGTGCAGAGCCACGGGCCGGGCTTCACCGCCCTGCTGCGCGGCGGCTCGGTCACCTCCAGTCCGGCCGGGACGGCGGTCATCGACCAGGTCCGGCGGGCCGCCGCCGAGCAGATCCTCTCGCACCTCTCCCTGGGCGAACCCAGCCCCAACCTGCGGCGCACCGTCCGGGCCTGGATCGCCAACGTCGAGATCACCTCGCTGGACTGGCTGGCCGACGAGGGCACCGTCCCGCCGGAGGAGCTACAGCTCCAGCTGGTGCAGGAGTTCACCGCCGCGCTGGTGGTCTGCGCGGCCCGCGAACCCTCCCTCGCCGTCGACCTGGCGGACTTCCTCGCGACCGAGTCCACCACCGGCCCCACCGCCCAACTCGTCCGCCAGCTCACCACCCTCCTCGCCGTCCCCGACCTCCCCGAGGCCCTCGCCCGCCTGGCCGGCCCGGCGTAACCTGGGTGCTCCGAGGGACAGTTGAGAGCGTCCGGGGGGACGACAGTGACGGACCAGCACGCCGAAGGCCACGACGGACCAGCCGCGCAGTCCAGGGACGCGGACACGGAGGCCCTCGAGTACATCTTCGACCTTCTCGCGGAGTACCCCGAAGAGCTGGTCGAGGCCCAGGAGGGGCTGGACGAGGCCTTCGAGCCCCTCGGCGCCGTCCGCGGAGCAGATGAACCCGGGGACGTGCCGGCTCCGCGGCTGCAGAGCGACTTGGTCAGCAACCGGATCGACCTCAAGCCGGAGGTGCCGCGGTCCAGCCAGCCGTCAGCCGGCCACGAGGAGCCCGGTGACGTCGGCTGACCACGATCTGATCCTCCATCTGTTCGTCGGGCGGGACGCGCTGGACGGCCCCGCCGGGGTGCTGGTGCGTGCGTGGTGGCGGGCGTGCCGGGACCACGGGATGACGCAGCCGTTGCTTGGGCTTCCGCTGGAGGTCCCGGAGGGGCTGCCCGAGGAGGGTGGGCGGCCGGGGGCGTTCCGGGTACTGGCCGGGCGGAAGCGGCCCGGGACGGCGGGAGCCGCGCAGCAGGCGCTCTGCTACCTCCAGCACGACGTGGTCGGCGTCATCGTGCTGCTGGCCACCGCCCCCGGCGAGCCGTGGACCCGTGCGGAGCGCGACTGGCGGGCGGCCGTGGCCCGGCACGGCGGGGGCGCGGCGGGCGATCCGGCCCCGGAGAGGGTGCTCGGCACCGCCGTGGTCCACCGGGTGGTACCGGACACCGCGCCGCCCGCCACGGTGGTCGGCGAGGCCGCGCTGCGGGTCGGCTTCGCGCCCGTCACGAGCGTGCCGGTTCCGGCCGCCATGGCGCTCCAACTTCCGGGCTCCCAAGGCGAGTTCCTGGTCCTCTCGCCCCCGGCCGACGGTGCGGAGGGGCGGTCGCGACAGCTCGCCGTGCTGGCCGCCAGCCCGGACGAAGGGCTGCTGGACTCCTGGATCTGGAGCTACGGCGCCACCGAGGCCGCCGCGCTGCGGCCCACCGGGCTCCACCGCTACCTCCTCCACACCGCCAAACTCCGCGACCAGTACCTGGCGTTCGTGGACCGCCAGGCCGGCTTCCGGGCCCACCGCGACCAGGTCAACCGCCTCACCGACCGGGTCGTCGGCCTCTGCGCCGAACCGGCCCGCACCGGGGCCTCCGGCCGGGCCGACCAGTTCCTCGCCCTGGAGCAGGCCCTCGGTGAGCTCCAGCAGGCCGCCGACACCCTGCTCACGTACCGCACGAGACTGGAGCGGTTCCGGCGGCAGGCCGAACTCGCCGCCGAGAACGCCGACCTGGCGGTCCCACCGGTGGCCGGCGCCCCGCTGGGCGGTCTGTTCGCGGAGGACCTCGCGCTGCGGGGATGGCTGCTGCGGCAGACCGAGCACGACGCGGAGGACTTCCGGCTGGTCGGTGACCGGGCGGACGCCGTGGTGCGGAACGCCACCGCGCTGGTGCAGCAGCGCCTGCACCAGCGGCAGCAGCAGCTGACGCTGCTCCAGACCTCGGTGCTGGGCGGGGTCTTGATGGTGCTGGCCGCCGTGCAGGCGCTCGACTACCGGCCGCCGCTGCCGGGGCCGTTCCACGGGCCGGTGATCGCGCTGCTCGGCGCCCTGGCCACGGTGCTGCCCGGCTCCGTGCTGCGCTGGGCCCGCGAGACCGGGCGCCGCGCCCGCCCCTCCCTCACCGACCGCCTCGCCATGACCGCCCTGGGCGCCTGCACCGGCTGGCTCACCGCCACCGCCGTCTCCGTCTGGCGCACCGCCGCCCCGGCCCCGCCCGTCTGGTCCCTCACCACCGCCGCCCTCGGCGCCCTGGCCGCCGCCCTCCTCGAACGCCGCCGCTGACCCGCCTGCGGCGAGGCTGCGCGGGCGGGGCGTCAACGCGCCGTCCCGGGCGGCCGTCCGTACGCCGTCGGCCTCTGGGCGGGCCGGTCGCGGCTCGTCGCGAGGGGTACGGAGGAGCAGGTCCACACGGGCTGAACACCAAGTCGTCGGGCGGTTCTGATAGAAAGTGAACGGAATTTCCACCGGGGAGCGAGGGGGCCCACCGCCATGACTCTGGACGGCTTCGCGGGCGCGGAGCGGATCGGCGCCACGATCGACGTACTGGCCGACAGCCTGTTGAGCCGGGTGGCCACGCACTACCCGGTGAGCTCGTTGAGCGGTGGGCCGTCCGGGCATCCGGCGGCGTCCGCGCTGTTCGGTCTGCGGCTCGCCCGGTCCGGCCCGGGGCGGTTGACCGTCCGGGGGCTGGGGGCCGTGGTGGAGGCCTCGACGGTGACGGCGTTCGCGGAGGCGGACGCCCCGACGGCGGAGCTGTTCGGCCGGTACGGGGCGAAGGAGCTGCGCGGGCTGCCCGCCGAGGCGGTGACGGCCGCTCAGGTCGGCCTGCCGGTGGTGGCGGACGCCGCGGACGCGTTCCTGCGGCCGGAGTTCCCGTCGGCCGTGGCGCGGTTCGCCTCGGACCGTCCCGTCGCGGAGCCGGAGGAGCTGGCGACCGGTGCGGGCGTCGAGGTCCGGTTCGTGGTTCCGCCGGTGTTCCACCCGCTGGTGGTGCGCGGCGGGCGGGCCGACCGGGCCGGTCATCTGGCGGAGGTGGCCGAGGAGTTGTACGCCGGCGGCACCGCGCTGGACCGCCTGGAGTGGTCGGTGCTGACGGGTCTGCTGGCGCAGCCCGCCGCCGCGGCCGGGGTGGTCTTCGCCGGTCTGGCCGCGCTGGAGGCGGACGGCCGTCCGAGCCGGGCCTCGCTGGTGGTATCGCTGGGGCGTTCGGGCCGTCAGATCACCGAGCTGTCGGCCGAGTTGGCGGACTCCCGGCCGCAGGCCGAGGTGTGGACGGTACTGGTCCCGGCCGGCCCTGCGGCGGTGCTGGTGGAGACCCGGATCGCCTCGGTTCCGCCCCTGCTGCTGCCGGTCGGCCAGGCGGCCGACGAGCCGGACGCGCAGGACAACACGGTGAGTTCGGTGGTCGAGGCCTTCCTCCCGCTGCCGGACGGCGTCTCGGTGCTGACGGTGCAGCTCGGCACCGCCCACCCGGAGGACTTCGAGCTCTACGCGGGCGCCTTCGCCGAGGTGCTGGCCGGCATCCAGCTCGGTTGGGACGGCACCCGCGCCTCGCTGCCGCCGCAGGCCGTCGCCCCGCAGGCCCAGGCGCAGGCCCAGCCGCAGCCGCAGGCCCAGCCCCAGTACCAGCAGCCCGAGCCGCCCGCCTACCAGCCGGCCTACCAGGGCGACGTGCAGTCGGCCCTCCCGCCGCAGCCGGTGGCGCCGCCGCCCGCCGCTCCCCCGGCCCCGCCCGTGCCGCCGGCTCCGACCGCCCCGCCGACGGTGCCGGCCCAACAGCCCGCGGCCACCGCGCTCGCCTCCGCCGAGGAGGACGCCAAGGGGCGTTTCGTCCACGTCCCCCCGGCCGACTTCAACCCCTTCGCCCCGCCCAAGCCCGCAGCCGCAGCGGCCGCCGCCCCGGCCACGGAGGACGACGCCAAGGGCCGCTTCGTCCACGTCCCGCCCGCGGACTTCAACCCCTTCGCCCCGCCGAAGCCCGCAGCGGCGGCCACCGCCCCGGCGGCCGAGGACGACGACGCCAAGGGCCGCTTCGTCCACGTCCCCCCGGCCGACTTCAACCCCTTCGGCGCCCCGGCCCCCGCCGCCCAGGCAGCCCC